>DAOUQS010000229.1 GCA_030625465.1 Amylibacter sp.
CGTCCGCCGATATCTTTGCCCAATGCAAGTGGCAGCGCGTGATTGCCGTCGCCATATTCCTTATCAGAAAGGATTTCGCGCAGCAGTACGGTTTCACGGTTTTCGTTCGGCAGTTCGATACCGACAACAGAGCGGCCCGGAACGGTGGACACACGGGCGGAAAGTGCTGACATGGAGCGTGCGATATCATCGGCCAAACCAATAACGCGGCTGGCTTTTAGACCGGGTGCCGGTTCCAGTTCGTACATGGTGACAACGGGGCCGGGGCGTACCGAGACAATTTCGCCTTTGACGCCGTAGTCGTCCAGAACATTTTCCAATAGACGCGCGTTTTGTTCCAGCGCTTCATCGCTAAGATGATGGCGCACAACTTTTGTAGGGTTCGACAGGATGCTTAAAGGCGGCGTTTCATAGGCAGTACGTTTTTCTTTGAACAGGCTTGGTTGTGCCTCTGCCTTGGCTTTTTTACTTTTTTGGACAGGTTTCGGTGTGTTGTGTTGAACAACCTGTTTGGGTTCAGCCGTCGGGATTGAAAAAATATTTTCAATGGGGTCGTTTAAATCCAGTTCACTATCTTCAACCGGATTATCTTCAATAACCGCGTCATCATCCTGGGCTGGTTGATAAGTAGTGACTTGTGTCAAAACCGGCTCTACCCGATTGTTTTCCTGTGCTGTTCCGATCTTGTTTTTAATCGCTTCCGAAATACGGCGTTTGACGCGGTCTTCCGGGGTGCTTTCCAAATGAGGTTCGATATGTATAAGCATTTCCGCATCTTCGGGCTGTGACTTTTTCCCAAGGCCGAAGCTTGACAATGATGGCATTGAAAGTTTCATCGTCGGTTTTTGTTCAGGTGTTTCGGGTGCTGTAACCTGTGCGGTCATAACCGGTGAGGCACGTTCAACAAAAGGTGCCGCGACTTTGACGGCTTCTACCTTAGCCTGTGCCTTGGCTGCCGACTGGACGCGGTAGTTCTGGATTTTAGCAATGATTACCGTGAATGCGTTCACAAGGCTGGCATAGGATAGAATTATAGCAATGATGGCATAGCGGCCGGTGACGCGCAGTTCAGGCAGGGTAAACCCAAGAACAAAAAGGCCAAGAGATACGAATAATATGCCCAGAACAAAGGTTATCAGGGCGATGCCCAGTCCAAGGCTTATGGGGTTAAGGTCGACCAGAATGCCCAATGCGGTATAACCGAAAAGCCCGCCCCAACCAAAGCTGTAGTCCCATGATGCGGCAGGAATATGAGCCTCCAGAAAAATAGCGGAAACCGCAATGAAAACCGGCAAGAAGATTGCGCGTGTAACCGCACGCGTTTCGCCGATATGCAGAATAAACCGTATTCCCCATGTCAGGCAAAAAGCCGGAATAACCCACGAGGCTTTGCCGATGGCCAGAACCATCGTACCGGCAATAGCCGCACCCAATTCACCCAGCATATTTTTTGCGGGGTCAGATGTGACATTAAAATGGTTCGGGTCATCAGGCGAATAACTCCACATGATCAAGGTGAACAAAAGACCAACGGCCAGCAAGCCGATGCCGATCAGTTCGGATCCGCGTTTTTTGATAGCCGCCTGCATATGTTCTTCCAATAACGGGCTGCGGGGTCTGGTTTGGTACGCCATTCTAATTCACCTCATACAAACATGCGCGTATAGCCTTTAGGCCGCGCATGATTTCCTGCTCTGGGGCCACAAGGGCCACACGAATGTAACCCTTTGCGGGATCATCCTGTTTTGTTGGGCGTGCAAGATATTCACCGGGCAAGACGCGCACGCCTGTCGTTTGCCAAAGTTTCAGGGCCGCCGCTTCGCCGTCTTCAACGGGAAGCCACAGGAAAAAACCAGCTTCGGGGCTGGTGTACCCTTTCAGATTGCCGAAAACCTGATCGGCAATGTCGTATTTCTTTGCATATGCCGCACGATTTTCGACGACATGTTTTTCATCGCGCCATGCGGCAACCGCGGCCATTTGCAATGGCAGCGGTAAAGGTGCGCCTGCGTAATCGCGCAGTTGTTTCAGTTTGACCAATGATTTTGGCCCGCCGGCAACAAAACCAGAGCGCAAGCCGGGCAGGTTTGACCGTTTTGAAAGCGAATGAAACGCAAGGATACGTTCCGGATCGGCATTGATTTTATCGGCCACTTCCAAAATGCCTGTGGGTGGGGTCGTGCGGTAAATCTCGGAATAGCATTCATCGGCAAAAATGTAGAAATCGTGTTTTTGCGCCAGCCTGACAAGATCGGCCCAATAGTCATAAGAGGCCACTGCCCCTTGCGGATTGGATGGCGAGCATATGTAGACAATCGCAGTATCGTTCAAGATGTCTTCGCCCAGGGATGCGTAATCCGGCAGAAAGCCGTTTTCTTTGTGGGCTGGCACGAATACCGGTGTTGCATTGGCGGCCAATGCGGCGACGGCGTAGACCTGATAAAACGGGTTCGGGATCAGAACGTTCGGTTTGCGACCGTTTTTTTGTTCGGGACAAAGGGCAAGACAGGAATTGAACAGCCCTTCGCGCGAGCCGTTTAATGCCATGATCTGGGTATTGGCGTCCATCGTTACGTTGTAGCGGCGAATAATCCAGGCCGATATGGCGGCCAATAATTTCGGACAGCCCTGATTGGGTGGGTAATTGTTAAATCCGGCCGCATGTTCGGTAATTGTGCTTGTGATAAATTCGGGAAAGGCATGTTTTGGCTCGCCGATGGTCATATGCACGACTTCACCGCCTGCCGGATGGTGATCCAACAGGGCGCGCAAACGTGGAAATGCGTATTCGGGCAGGTTCGAAAACCGCTCTGGAAATTGCATGTACTGCCTCATATTCGGGGTCTAAGTGCCCCATTTCCTTGCAGTTTAGCCAATAACGGCCCAATCACCAACGGTTTTTGGCATATTTATATGAGAAATAGGGTTATGTGGCTTTTTTGCCTAAGCGATAATAGCCTCAATTTGTGCCCCAAGTGTCAGCAATTGGCGTTCCTGAAACGGATTGCAGTTGATCATCAGCCCGCAAGAGGCATGTTTTGTGGGCAATGTCAGGCTGCAAAGCCCCATCAGATTGCCGATGCGCGTGTTGCGCAGGGCCAGAAGGTTGGCGCGGATGTAATAATCGCTATCGGTTAGCAGGCGCTCGATATTTGGCGGTAAAATTGCTGATGAGGGCAAGATGACCGCGTCATAGCCTGCGGTGCGGGTGATATATGCGGCGCGCAACTGGTGCAAAGCTTTCCAGGCGCGGACATATTCGTAGCCTGCAAAGGTTTTGCCGGCCAGAAAGCGTTCATATATTTCGGGGAACATCAGGTCAGGGTGGGCATCAATTTCGGCCTGCCATTGGGCATAGGCCTCGGTGGTGAATAGGCAGGCAGATAGTGGCATGGCTTGATCCAGCTCGGGGATTTGCAGTTCTTCAACTATGGCACCTGCATCCTGCAAGGATTG
>DAOUQS010000141.1 GCA_030625465.1 Amylibacter sp.
CAATTAGCCTGGCTGCGATAACCCATCCCTTTATGGTATCCGCACTGCAAATGTAGTCTGTATAAGGCAAGCGTACACCGCTTAACCCATTCAAAATATTGCTGAATATATATAGGAAATTGGTGGAGCCTAGGAGGATCGAACTCCTGACCTCCTCGCTGCCAGCGAGGCGCTCTCCCAGCTGAGCTAAGGCCCCTTATGCGCAGAATCGTTTGCGCTTGGGTTGTTTATGAAACACCGCTCACTTGCGCAAGCGGAATTTCACTTAACTGTCGTCAGTTGGTGCGGCAACGTCTGCGATCTCTTCCAAAGGAACAGTATCGTCGTCGTCGCTGTCATCCAGCACGTCATCGCCCAGATCTACATCCAGGTTGTCGTCATTATCATCAGTGTCCAGAACATCTGCTTCATCCGTCAGATCATCTTCTGTGGCTTTGGCAACATTGGCTTTATCGGCCTTGTCGGTCATTGATGTTTTCGGTTTGTCAGTTGAAAAGAAAGACAGTTCGTATTCGATGTCAGTATAAGGACTGACAATCGGATCTTTGTTCAGGTCGTAAAAGCGTTTTCCGGTCTCCGGGCATACGCGTTTCACCCCCCAAGCTTCTTCAGCCATTTTAAATCCCCTTTACAGGTCATTTTTGGTAATTGTGTTGCCAAGTGCCACAACCTTTGATGCTTGTCAAAGCCTGAATCAATAAACTTTGCCCGCTTAGGCAAATCATGGTTTGAACCGGTGGGTTATTTGCATAAGCTGAACCCTATGGCAGAGCAGATTGAAATTGGGGATCCGCCGATTCCCGTTAGAATAAAGCGTTCCGCGCGGGCGCGGCGCTATTCGCTGCGGATATCCACCAAAGACGGGGCGATCAGCCTGACAATGCCCCGATATGCGGCATTGGCCGCGGCTGTGAACTTTGCCCGCGAACAAGAGGGCTGGATGCGCAAGCATTTGGCCAAACAGTTGAAGCCTTTACCACTGGTTTTCGGTGGATCGGTTCTGTTTGACGGCGAATACAGACGTATCGAGCCGGGCACGGGCAGGGTGGTCCGGTTCGCGGACGGGGTTTTGTATGTGCCGGGGAAAGCCGATAGGCTGGCGGGCAAGCTGCGGGCCTATTTCAAAACAATGGCGCGTGAACGTATGGTTAACGCCTCGGTGCATTATGCGGATATGCTTGAGCGCCCGATCGGGCGGGTAACATTGCGCGATACACGGTCGCGCTGGGGCTCTTGCACCTCTGACGGCAACCTGATGTACTCATGGCGGCTTATCATGGCCCCGCGACAGGTTCAGGCCTATGTGGCGGCCCATGAGGTGTGCCATTTGATTGAAATGAACCACTCGGACGCATATTGGGCTTTGGTCGCGGGTATTTTCCCGGATTACAAAGCAAAACGCGGCTGGTTAAGACTAAACGGAAGTATATTGCACCGTTACCAGTTTTAAATTCTTGACGTCACGGTATTTTGTGATCACAAGTCTGCATGCCGAATACACAACGCCCTTCCGATAAAATAATTCCGCAGCATGAACGGGTCTACCGGTCTTTGCGCAGCCAGCTTATGCACGGCGAGATCAGGGCCGGGATGCCGCTGACAATCCGGGGCATCGCCGCGACATACGGGGTCAGTATGACACCTGCACGCGAAGCGGTGCGCAGGTTATCCGCAGAAGGGGCCTTGTCGGTATCTTCAACCGGGCGCGTCACTGCACCTTTATTATCAAATGACCGCATAGAGGAACTGGCATCCATCAGGGCCTTGCTGGAACCCGAACTGGCCAGCCGCGCCCAGCCAAGGGCGCATATGGCCCTGATTGAGCGGCTTTATAAGATTAACAGCGTGACGGCACAGGCGATCGTTAAAAATGATCCGGTGGCTTATATCCGTTCAAATCTGGAATTTCACCGCACCTTGTATTTACGCGCCCAAGCCCCCGCGATGCTGGCGATGGTTGAAACGGTCTGGTTGCAGCTAAGCCCGACAATGACCGTCCTTTATGCAGAACTGCAACGCCGCGAAGCGTCGGACAACCACAGGATTGTTATCGCAGCTTTGAAAGCAGGTGATGAGGCCAGTTTGCGGTTAGCGATCCGGGCTGATGTCACGCAAGGCTTACGCATGCTCACAAATGAGTGAGCCCCATTGCGACGGATACCGTTGTATCTTACGTTATATACATATCCCCCTGTCAGCCTTGGCCTCTCCCCCCCTCTATAGGGGCCACAAGAAAACGCCCTGGCAGAATATGAGCAGTCTGTCAGGGCGTTATATGCTAAGAGCGTATAGCACTGCTTTCATAACCGTTAAAAATAACTAGGAGGTTTGCATTCAAGGCTGTAATCTTATATCATGTATTTTATACATGAAAACCGTGCCGAAGATGATGGTGGTTAAATAGTCTCTGATATCAACTTTGGTTAAGTACACCGGAAGTTATGGATAATTTTCAGAAAACAATGCCCTTAGCTATTGCTTTGGAACACATGACGGGCCCTTTTCGCGGGTCTGTGACATGGCTTGGTGCATCGGTGCTGGATGTGACCTTGGACGCCGGGCGTTTCATCCATATAACCGAGGCGCGGGCCGGGGAGCCAAAAAAAGATCGGGTTGCGCGTTTCCACCGTGTTGATGACACTTATGAAGTCGAAATTGCGGAGGGGCAGAATGTCTGGGTAAACGGTGAGCGTGTTACAGTCCGCCGCTTGAAACATGGCGATACAATCGAATTCGGTGAAACCGGGCCATTATGTCGTTGTCGGGTTTACACAAGTCATTCTCCGGTACGCAATTCGGCGGCTGACATCCTTAGTGATATTGGCGCGTATCTTAGGGTTAGCCGTCAACCGCTTGCGAAACGCACATTTCGGGCGTTTGGTGCGTTTTTCGGACGCCTTTCATACGAAACCAGCATGCTTTTCCGGTTTACAGTGCTTGGGGCAATTATCGGCTTTGGATTGCTGGCCTATCAGCAGCATCAGTTGAATAGCCGTTTGCAACAAGGCATCGATCGCGCAGCAACCCAGCTGGATAGCGTTGCAACCGCTGTGATTAATGCCCAAAAAGAGGCGCTGCGCCCCAGTGATCTGGCAGCTTTGCGGGACAATTTGGAACAGCGAGTGATTTCGAATGCAATACGGCTGGAAGAACTTGAACAGCGCTCTACCGCAAGTGGGCGGGTTATCGCGGCAGCGAATGCCTCAGTAGCGTTCTTGCAAGGCATCTACGGTTTTCGTGAACGTTCAGGAAAGCGTATGCTGCGGCAGGTTGTCAGTAGCAATGGTGTTCCGTTGTTTTCACCCAGAGGCCAACCTCTGTTGTCGCTTGATGGTAATGGGCCATTGGTGGAACTGCAATTCACCGGCACCGCGTTTGTCATTGGCGAAGACGGTGTGCTGATCACCAATCGGCATGTGGCTTTGCCTTGGGAACGCAATGCGGGTACCGCCGTACTGGCTGTTGAAGGGGTTGAAGCGGTAATGATAAAATTCATCGCTTACCTGCCGGGTGAAGCGGGTGCAGTACCCGTTAGTTTGTTTTTGGCAAGTGACACCGCTGATCTTGCCATTTTGCGGTATGAAGGTGGATCAGAAAAAATTACGGGATTGAATATTGCTCAGGCTCTGCCTGTTTCGGGTGACGAAGTGATTGTGATGGGCTATCCGACCGGGCTGCGTTCTATGCTGGCACAGTCAGGCGCAGAGTTTATCGCGGAACTTCAGAAGGAAAAGAATACAGGGTTTTGGAGTGTCGCTGCAAAGTTAGCTGAAAATGGCTATATCGCGCCGCTTGCCAGCCGCGGTATTGTGAGCCAGGTAACCACGACGACGATCGTCTATGATGCAGAAACCACCTATGGCGGCAGCGGTGGGCCTGTATTGGATATCAATGGTGACGTTGTTGCGGTTAACGCGGCCATTCTGCCAGAATACGGTGGTTCCAATTTTGGTGTTCCGATTGCAGAAGTACAAGCACTGCTGAAAAAAGCCGCTACCAAGTGAAATACTGCCAGAGGTGCAAAGCAACCATCGGGAAAGACCTTATGTAAAGTGGCACGGAGCTGATATTTTTGTGACTATTCAGTAAGGAACTGGTGATGCGCGTAACGCGCCAAGAATCACGAAGGCGTGAAAACAGTTTAGATAAATGTGCGCGTAAGTGACCTATACTTATCGTACTCGAAAAGTTAGCGTTTATTGTTAGCTTTGGCTTCATTATCCCAATCCGAAGCCATCAGAATATCCCCTGACAGGTAGTAGTGCCACCTGTCAGGGGGTTTTTATTCCTATATAACAACGCCTAAGCGTGAATAGCCCCGTCGCCACAAGCAAGGGCGGCTTCGCGTACCGCTTCCGAAAATGTTGGATGTGCATGGCAGGTCAGGGCGATATCTTGGGCGGATGCGCCGAATTCCATGGCAACACAAATCTCGTGGATCAGTTCACCTGCGGCGGGGCCGATCAGGTGGCAGCCCAGGATTTTGTCGGTTTTGGCGTCTGCCAGAAGCTTGACGAAACCTTCGCCCTGGAACACGGCTTTGGCGCGTCCATTGCCCATGAAGCTGAACTTGCCGACCTTGTAATCAACGCCTGCTTCTTTCAATTGTTCTTCGGTTTGGCCCACATTGGCCACCTCGGGGGAGGTGTAGATTACGCCCGGGATCACGCCGTAATTCACATGGCCATGATTGCCTGCAATCACGTCTGCCACGGCCATGCCTTCGTCTTCGGCTTTGTGGGCCAGCATCGGGCCGTCGATGACATCACCGATGGCGTAAACGCCTGCAACGCTGGTGCGCCAGTGGTCATCGGTTTCGATTTGGCCGCGTGGTGATATTTTGCCGCCCAAAGCTTCAAAACCCAATCCATCGGTGAAAGGTTTGCGCCCTGTGGCCAGCAAGACCACATCGGCATCCAGTGTGGCTTCTTTATCGTTTCTGCGCAGTTTATAGTTCACTTTTGCCTTGCCCTTAGAGGTGTCAACGGATTGAACAGCGGCCCCCATAACGAACTTAAGCCCTTGTTTTTTCAAGGCTCTTTGCAATGTTTTGCCAAGCTCTTTGTCCATGCCCGGTGTGATGTGATCCAGAAATTCAACGACGGTCACTTCCGCGCCAAGACGGGCGTAAACGCTGCCCATTTCCAGACCGATAACACCTGCGCCGATCACCACAAGGCTGTTGGGGACTTTGGACAGGGCCAAGGCCCCTGTGGAGGAAACCACCACTTTTTCATCAACTTCGACGCCCGGTAATGTTGACGGTTCCGAGCCTGATGCGATGACGATGCTTTTGGCGTTATGCACTTCATCACCGACCTTGACCTGACCTGTCGCAGCAATGCTTCCCCAGCCTTTCAGCCAGTCTATCTTGTTCTTTTTAAACAGAAATTCGATGCCTTTGGTGTTTTGTTCGATAACACCTTCTTTGTATTCAATCATCTTGCCGAAATCGACCGACGGGGATTTGCCCATCAGGCCCATTTTGGTGAAATTATGGGTTGCATCATGGTAGCAATGGCTGGCGTGCAGCAGGGCTTTTGACGGGATGCAGCCTACGTTCAGGCAGGTGCCGCCAAGGGTTTCGCGGCCCTCGACACAGGCGGTTTTTAGGCCCAGCTGGGCGCAGCGGATGGCGCATACATAGCCGCCCGGGCCGCCGCCTATTACGATAACATCATAGTCTGACATGGGTGTT
>DAOUQS010000022.1 GCA_030625465.1 Amylibacter sp.
GGTTTCTAATTCGAAATGGCCTGCGTTATCCAGGTCTTGCGCCTTTATCGCCACATCCATGTGCCCGCCGTCAACCTGGATATGTCCTGTAAGTTGTAACCGTGTTGTATGGCCGAATACGGGGTCTTTCAGCACCAGTTCTTTGATGGATAATGTTTGAATGCTTACGGAAACCGGAAGTTCGGGGATGTGGAATGTACCGGCTTTTGGCGAAATGGTATTTTTGCTTGTGGCGGGCTTGCGAAAGACTGTGATCTTATCCGCAGTCAGTGTTTTTACTTTCACCTTTTTGCGCAACAATGCACTGCGGGTCCAGTCCAGTTCGGCATTTTCTATGCGCATCCAAGTGCCATCTAAATCGGAAAATTCGATTTTGGCTATTTTAGCGGCAGAGCTTAAGGCACCTTTCAAACCGGTGACACTGACCTTCATGGTTGGTGAAGACAACGTGGATTCCAGTAGGTTTTCCAGATAGGATTTTTTTGCGTCTTGGGCGTGGGTGGGCATGGCCCATATGAATACGGCCATGATCAGACAGAGCTTGTGGATAAGGCGGGTCAAAACGCATGTCCAATTCCGATGTACGCATTTATACTACTTAACCTTGCCCCGCCGTCAGCGGGCACGGCCAAATCAACACGTATTGGGCCAATCGGGGATTCGTACCATAGGCCGACACCCACGCCGGAATGGCTACCTCCATCGACCCCAAAGCTGGATTTACGTCCAATATAGCCATAATCCGCGAATATAACGCCACCTATTTTGTCCCTGATGAATGTGCGTATTTCAGCGCTGAACCCTATATATGATTTGCCGCCGACAGTTTTTCCTGATGGTAAAACGATGCCAAGAGATTGGAAATCCTGCCCGCGAACAGTGTCGGCCCCGCCAGAATAAAACAGAAAATTGGACGGTAAATCTTGCAGATCAGGCCCAAGGATAGACCCCAGTTGTATCCGTCCGGCCAGTACGAAGCTTCTTTTGTCGCCAAGTTCTTTATAGGTGCGACCATCGAAAGTGACATGCGCGCCTGCGTGCGATCTTTTCATGTCGATAAACGGGCCTACGTCCAGCGACAGATAAATGCCGTCATTGGACGATAGTTTGTTGCTTCTGGTGTCGTAATCCAGACCCAAAGGTAAACCGATCAGGCTGAAATTACGTTGGCCGAAGGCATCATCAGTATCAATATTGCTGTATTTAATACCCACTGATGCGGTAAGCGTTTCCGAGATGCGATGGTCGAATGTCAGCCCAGTTGAAAATTCCTGCAATGTGTAATTCGGCTCAACATCCTGACTGTAAATCACATATAATATCGCCTTGGTATCAGGTGTAATGGTTGCAGGGCGAATTAAACTGGCGCCAATTTCATAATCCCGCCCACCGGTTTCGCCGGATATACCGGAAATATCCGCGTCAAAGCGTAACTGCTCGCCGCCACCCAATAGGTTGCGATGCAGCCAGAACGCTTTAAGCGACGCACCTTCATCGGTTGAAATTGATGCGTCAAAGCCGATGCGCCTAAGCTTTGCCTCGGTGACAGATGCGGTAATATCCAAAAAACCGTCAGGTGATATCGCTGCCGCTTCGGTCAATGCAACCGACGAAAAAATACCTGTGGCCTGAAGCCGGTTCGCCGCTTTGTTAAGCTGTGTTGCCGTATAATAATCACCTGTCGGCAGGCCCGCTATTTTCAGGATACGATTTGTACGCATACGCTGGTTGCCGGTGATTTTAAGCGTGCCGAATTTTGCCTTGCGACCCGGATCGATTTGTAATTTGACATCAAGCGTGTCTGCCCTGTGATCCGCAACCAAATGTTGGTCGGTGATCGCAGCCTTTGGATGGCCGTGTTCGCGCCAGTCCTTTATCGCTTTGTCGGCGACATCACCAATAACGGATGTGCGCGCGATTTGGCCGGTGGCAAATTCATCCGGCAGTTTTGTGGTTTCAGGCAAGGGTAAAATCTGCGCTGTGCCGAATAAAAAGACTGCCCCTTCATTCACGGTAATGGCGGCGGAATTGACGGTTCCGACCTTATCAAACAGTGAATAGCTTGCGGCTTCGCGACCATTTATTCGGATATTAATTGACGCGCTGTAATAACCGTTTTCATATAAAGTAAGTATAATGCGCTTATAATCGGCCTTTGCGGCCGCCAAGATTTCCGCGTCTGAATAGTCAGCTTCGTTCAAAATTTTTGCAAGAAGTGAAACCGCTTGCAAGTCTTCAAGCAGATCTTCGTTAACCGTGAAGCTTAAAGGCGTGGTTTGCGCTTTATCCCGCGCGGCAGCCGGGGCGATTGCACTGATTTGCATCAAAGTTATTGCTGATAAAAATAAAACCCCAAAGAAACGTAATGCCTGGCTCATGGCGTTACCATCTTTAAACTTTCCGCATTACAAATGGCCTTAAGCATATCGGGTGTTCAATTCCTGGTTCGTCCGTATTTGTCAAAAAACCGCTTCAATAAGTTGATGAAATTCGGCTTGTTTTTATTAAAGGATTTTATTGATACATTCATTTTCTGGCTTATAGATAATATACTACCTTTTTATGATAATACCAAGCCTGTGAAGTGCTGAAATACGCATCAGAGGATGTTGCAAGCCAATTAGCGTAAAGCTTCTGAAAATGCGGCTTTTCCGGCCGCGTCCGGGTATCTGACCCGCCGTTTTGAATTGCTGGTATCTTTCAGATTATGGTGCCAAACCTCTCCCGGCCAATGGATTTCCATTGATCCTGTGGTTGGTTTGTAAACCGCCGTATAAAGCGTTCCGAAATTATGATTGAATTTCGTTGAGTAAAGCGGTGGCTTCAAAAAGTTTGCGATAAACTTTTCCGGTGGATCGTCGTGTAATGTCAGGCGTTGCAGCAAGAACCGTTCCCGTTCAACTGTTGCGGTAACCTGGGCATGGCGGTGCCATTCGACGTTTTCCTGATGGTTGGTCGAAATGCGGGTGTGGGCCAATACGGTATCGGTTCCCGGGCATAGATACGCGGTTATGTAATCCCCTGATTTATCAACTGTCGTTACATTGTAAGCCATGTGGCAGGGCACGGATTTCAGCACTTCTATTGCGTCTTTGGTGGTGTCACAAAATTCCAGAATATACCGCAAAATAAGGGGTACGCCAAAACCGTCCCCGACAATACGCCGCCCCCCGAATGTTAATGAGACCGCAAGGCCCGCGTCGTTCATCCCGTCAACCACACCCCACATACCGTCAGTTGTTGCAATCACCTGTTTGTCGTTCCAGCGCGAGTTCAGGATGACACTGTCTATTAACATCGGGTCATAATCATAATTGCGTACCAGCATCGGATAGTCGCGCAGCCAAACGGCTTGCGAACAACCCGAAAGATACGGGGGGGGACGGTAGAAGCTTAAAAAACGGCTGGCAATATCGCCGCCGCCTGCAAGTTCACACAAGCGTTCGTAGGTTGGCAGCAGTTCGGGCATGTAGACTTTGATCGCACGGTAACCGGCCAGATAGGTTTGTCGTGCGGCAATGCCCTCGCTTAAATACCACTTGCGGTAATACGGCCAAAGCGCATCAAATCGCCGTTGCCATTGCGAACCCGCGTGGGGTTCGCAAATCTTTTCGAACAGGATATCCATTGTGTAATGTCTGGCCTTCTAACGAAAACAGTTACATGATTTTGAATGCGGGATCCGAGATAGGAACAGCTTCTGCCGTTGGAACCTCATCCGCTTCAAACTGCGCCTTGATGCCATCAATCCACTGTTTGGCACGTTTCTTCAGACCGAAACCTTTGCCCATGGCGTGACCGCGCGTTACCAGAATGCCAAGGTCGGCCCCTTCATACCGGTAGTCACCGGGTTGCAGGATACGCAAGAAGAAAGCCTCATTTTCGTTGGCAACGGCACGGCGATGATAATCAAAGCGTTCGAATTTAACCGAACCATCAGGCTGTAATGAATAGATGCCGGTTTCCGGTGCTTTATTCAGCAGATCAACCGTATCATCGGTATGCTTGATTACCATCTGGCACCATTCGTCGATATTATCGGGGTCTGCCCAGCGGGCGTTTAATGCTTCGACATCCAGGGAAAACGGTACGTTTGAAAATTCCAGCAGGTGGAACAGGAACAAAGGTGCGTCCGCATGGGCAAAGGCCGCGTGGTTGGTCATTGAACTGGCACCTGTGACGCGTGGGTTGCATTCGCCCATGTAAACTTCGCCGTCATTGATATCGATCAGGAAATCCAGCTCGAAGTAACCGCGATAACCTTCTTTGCCCAGCTGGTCGCCGAACCTTTCGGTGTACTCGCGGCATTTTTTGCGAATGTTGTCATCAAAGGCATCCGGAAAAATCTCGTTGCCACACCAACCACCGCGATAAGGTGTCAGTTGTTTAAAGCCGACAAGTTCGGTCATCAGCGGGCCAACAACGGTGCCTTGCTTGGTGACGCAAGCCTCGACCGCTGTGCCGCGATTGTCGATGCGCTTCATGATCTTGATCTCGCCCTGACCGACAATTTCGCTTTCATAGCGCAGGAAATCTTTCTTGGATTTGATGAAAAACGTCGTATGCCCGGAATCGCCAAAGGCGGACTGCAAAACCAGATCGCTGCCAACAGGCTTAGAGACCTCTTGCAGATGATCCCAATCCTTAATCTTGCTTAGAACGTTGGGCACGCTGGGCACACCCGCGGCGTCCCCGATGCGCACAGTTTCGATTTTGTGGTCAATTTTTTTACGCAAAGACGCCTTTGGAAACCACACATCAACGCCCAGTTCTTTGCAGATTTTTTCAACCCGCGCATCAAACATCAAGAACACCATCACAGGTTTTTTCTTGCAGGACTTCAGCAGATCGACAACTTCCTTGTGTTCCAGCAGGTAGGCATTGATATCCTCGATAGACTCGAATTCCGGATGTTCAACTTCGGTAGGTACAAACACATTGGGATGGCGGCCATCATAGCAATCAATATAGCTGATGAACTTGAAGTTACGACACCATTCATCAATGCCCAGCAGGTTGAAGTTGGTCGCACTGACAAAGAATATGGGTCGTTCATTGCGGTGAAAATACCGGCGGATATCTGAAATGGTTTCCAGGTGTTTAACTTTTGAGCTTGGCCTTTTGGCCATTTTTTTCGCAGCTTTATCAGCCATCTGTATTTCTCCCTTTTGATTTTATACGTTCTTGCAATGCCGCTTCGGTAAATACACGCAGGCCCAGTTCCGGGCGGTATCCGTGAATTTCCGTAACATCAAGTTTAGTTAAAAATTCGATAATTTCCGGACTTGCCACTTGTCCGGGGACAAGGATTGGAAAACCTGGTGGGTAGGGGATGATGAATGAGGCCGAGACCACATCGCGTCCGCTTGCCATCGCTTTTCCAATCTCGTTATCTTCCAAGCTAAGATACTCGCAATTTTCCGCATCATAAGCCAGGAAAAATGCCGACCTAGAATCGCCTTCGGCAACCTTGCCATCCAGACTTTTGCGGAATGCATCATGGAAGCGTGAAAAGTCGGGTAATGGCGGCAGGTCCTCGACAATTGATTTAACTTTTTTATCGTGAACTTTCCGCTCGGCGGGGCTCATGTCTTCCAGCTCTTGTTCCAGTTCGCGTGCGATTTTGACCAAAACCTCGATCAAATAAGCAACAGAGCTGCGGGTTGTGCCGATATTTGTCATGAATAAAACGGAATTGCGTGAGGTTTTATTAACCTGAATGCCGTATTTATCCATCAAGACTTCATTCTTGAATGTCTCGCCGTCACGCCCTGTGGCGCCTACAAACAGTGTGACGCGGGTGGCGTCCAGACAGAACTCATCACTTTCCCAGGCTTTCCAGATGTCTTGCCAGCCATGATCAGGGTCATAGTAGCTTTCAATACCCGACTGGCGGTATTGTTTAGGCACCATGTCGCCAACAGTCAGAACCCTGAAGTATTTTTTCAGTAGCGGTTGGGTCATAATGCTTTGACGCAGCACCATTGCCATCTCAACCTGTTTTTGAACCAGTTCGAAACCTTCCAGTTCGACCTGACGCCGCCCGACATCCAAGGATGCAATAATTTGGTAGTTCGGCGAAGTTGAAGTGTGGGTCATAAAGGCTTCGTGAAACGACTCTTCCACGCGGGTTTTATAAAGCTGGTCGTTGATGTGTATCATCGAGCCTTGCCGCAGTGCCGTCAGGGTTTTATGGGTGGATTGCGTGGCATAGGTTCGAACCGCAACCGTATCCGGATCAGGATACAGGCGGCGGTCAAGCCAGACATCAATATTGTCGGGATCAAGGTCTGCAGTCTCTTGTTTATAGGCCTCATATTCAACGCGGTATTCGTCTGATTTGTAGCGTTCGCGCAAAGTGTTCGCCGAATGCATCGCGGTACGTTGGCGGTATGTAGGACCGAAACGGGCAAAGCCGAACCATGCTTCATCCCAAAGGAAAACAAGGTCGGGTTTGATCGCCAGACATTCTTCCATGACGCGCTGCACATTGTAGACGATACCGTCAAACGTACAGTTGGTCAGCAACAGCATCTTAACCCGATGCAGTTTTCCTTCGCCTTTCAGTTTCAGCAAGGCTTCCTTGATTGATCGCAGCGGGACTGCGCCATACATAGAATATTCGCTAAGGGGGTAGCTGTCCAAGTAGACCACATTGGCCCCTGACAGCACCATGCCGTAATGGTGTGATTTGTGGCAATCGCGGTCAATCAAGACAATATCGTCGGGGCGTATTAGCGCCTGCACAACAATTTTATTACAGGTCGAGGTGCCGTTAGTGGCAAAAAAGGTCTGTTTTGACCCAAAAGCCCGCGCCGTTAAATCCTGCGCCTCTTTGATCGGGCCTTGTGGTTCCAGCAGGCTGTCCAAACCGCCTGACGTTGACGAGGTTTCCGCCAGAAAGATATTCAGACCGTAAAATTCACCCATGTCTTTTATCCAGTGGGATTTCAGAATGGATTTCCCCCGGGAGATTGGCAAGGCATGGAAAACCCCTGTGGGCTTTGTGGAATATTCCTTCAGGGCCGTGAAAAAAGGTGTCTGATAACGGTCTTGTATACCGCGCAGAATATTCAGGTGCTGTTCAAAATAATCCTCGGTGTTGTAAAACACCCTGCGGCAGGTGTTGCCGATTGTACCGGCGACTTCCTCAACCGAACGGTCCGTCACCAGAAATAAATCCAGTTCGGGTCTGATTTTTGCGATTGTATCCGCCAAAATTGGGCCATATTCACTGCTGTCGACAGTATCAATATCCGCGTGCTTGGCCTGTTCCAGATAGGTTTTGATCATTGGTAAATCATTATCGGAATGCAGATCAAACCCGTATTTTATAATCACTGATTGAATCGAGTGATTTAGGGAAACCGCGATTAGCGCGTCATCCAGACTGGATACAAAAACCGGCGAATAGGTGAATTTATCTTCGTCGCGGCGCAGGTTCGCAAGTGCTGTGCGCTGCGCTTCCATCTGGCCCGGTGTCAGCTTGTCAACGATCAGAACTTCAAAGTAGTGCCGTCTGCGCACACGGTCTGTTTCGAAAAACGTCCCGCTTTCGGTGGCCCCTTCCGCATCTGTTTCCGTAATGCGGGGGTCAGCCAGATTGATGTGTTTGCGTCTGTATTCGCCGCTCATCAAGGCGCTGGTAACACAGGCGACACGGCGTGAAAGGGCTTCAAAATCCCCGACCTCTTCGTCGCGCGCGATCTGGATCATCAGTTGTTGGCCCGGGAAAGCCCAATAGACCTCAATGGGGTGAAGGTACGCGATCAGTTTGCGAATGGTCTTGCGATGTTCTTTGGCTTTAGGGCTGCCGTTTACAAGCTGTCTTGCAATGCTTTTCAGCCTGTTCCATGTATCAATTCGATATTGTGACGCATTATAATAGTGACTAAGTGATTTTCTTTTTTGTTCTGTGCGCTGTGATTTCGCCATTTTCCCCCACTAAAACCGCCACGTTGCCGGGCGGTTTTTATTTTTTAATCATTTGCTGCAATTTTGGTAATAATATTCAATTCTGGTGAATTGGGCTCTTTGGCAGCGGATTGGCTGCGTCTTGGCATTTGCAGAGGGCCAAGAGAGTTCTGGTAAGAATGATCGAATGCGGCATTGTCGTAAACCGTGAAATCAGCCTTGCGGTCACGGAAGCTTTTCATCACTTGCCCCAACCCGTTTTGCCCCAACTCGCGTTGGCGTCTGACAATGTCCAGATCAATTTCGATGGGAATAATTTCTTCGTTCCCACGTGCTTCATATAGCATGTTGCCACCTGGCCCGACAACGCATGAACGCCCCAAACCACCAGCCCCGATACCGTTTATATCAACAACATAACACTGGAACTGTGCCGCAGTTGCCCGCGCGATAGCCAGTTCCACATCGCGGTCGGTTGTACCAGTCAGAACCGGGTGCAACAAAACCTCGACACCTTTGGATGCAAGGGTTCGGGTGGTTTCCGGAAACCAGATATCATAGCAAATCGACAGGCCGAAACGGCCCACGTTCGGCACATCAAAGATAAGGAATTCGTCACCGCTTTCCACGCCCACTTCATAAGGCATGAACGGAAACATCTTATCATATTTGCCAACAATTTCGCCTTCGGGATTGATCACAACCGAAGTGTTGTAGGCTTTACCGTCACGCCGTTCAAACATTGATCCGGGGATCAGCCAAATCTTGTGATGGCGGGCCAATTCCTGAAATGCTTTGATATCCGCATCAAGACTATCAGGATGATTGTGTATAAGCGGGCCATATGGCGCAAGCTCGCTAAACAGGATCATATCAATCCAGGAAAACCTGCTCATCGCGATGTTTATGCGATGTTTCATTCCCTCCACATTACTTTCTGTGGCCGAGACACCCATTTGAATGCCTGCTATTGAAAATGGGGTCATTAATCGTCCTGTCTATGGTATTCTGTTCAAGCAGAGTGACACGCTACGATATGAAGTAAACATAAATCGGTGCTTCGGGCATAAAAAAGCCAGACACACCAATTTTTTTGTAACTTATATCGTAGCGATCAGGTTTATTCGGTGGCAGAGGCCCCTTGGTGGTCGTCTGTAGATATATCAATGTTCCGGATATCGACCGTCGGGATGTCGTCATTTGTATCCGTTGCCGCATCATGTGCTTCAACTTCAGGGGCATAAAGTGCCGCGATACGTTTGGAAAGTTCAACTTTGCTGACAGCTTCCACCCGCTTGCTTAATGTCCAGATGTGACCAAACGGGTCAACAAGACGCCCGGTCCGTTCGCCCCAGTATGTATCCGTAATCGGCAATACAACATTCGCATCACGATCAACCGCACGGCCCCAAACGTTATCCAGATCATCAAGGTATAACTGAACCGCCCCGGATGAGCCGCCCAATGATATTGGCGACATTATACCGAATGCCGGCACTTCGTCGCAAAGGTGTATAATTGAATTGCCGATTTTCAATTCAGCCCGCCAAATGATCACACCGTCGTCACCATATAGGCGTGACAGTTCAACTGCGCCAAAGACGTTTACGTAATATTCGATTGCGGCAGCGGCATTGCGCACAACAAGTGCAGGTGTCGCAGTCCGGTAACCTTTCGGAATTGCATTAATTTTTCGAGCCATTTTGTATAACCTCTTTACTAGGCGGGTAACATCCGCGATAAATAGCAGACAGCATGGATCATGTTGTTTCATAAATAGTGAAGGCAGTCAACACCATGAACCAAGATGTAATGCTGGGCGTTGCTTTTACGATAACCCAGGCTGATTTACCATTTTTGCGCGAAAACATGCGTCTTGGCGAACATCCGGTGGTCTACAGGCTTCACCGCAAACAAAAAGGCGGCGGGTTTGGGGATCAAAGCCGGCATCCGTTTGCATGGGGGGTTCTGGTCTATGTCGATGGGCAATTGGCGCGGATCAACAGTGCGCGTGGTGCCGGACGGGAATGGAATGATCTGGATAAAGTCGAGCGTTGGTTGCGTGGGCAGGGCTTTAACGTCTGGTGGACCCGTAATGATCTGGAAGAGGTCAGTGCCTTTTGGGGGGAATAGTGAAGACAAATCTGATCTTGCGCCACCATCCGGCAAGTTCAGCATCAAATAACCCTGTTGTTCTTAATTAACCGCCCGGTTGCCGTAATCTTAGGGCATTGGTTCGCATAATTTAAAATCAAACCCTTGGCCATGTTGACATGTTAAATGCTCGGACATTACTATGCCATCATATGGATTTTACAATTAATAAATTTGGGGATTTTATGTTTCATCATGTATTTATAGCCTGCTTACAAACACGACATACTCTGGCAAATGTCCTGGCGACATCAGCCTTGCTGCTTGGGTTGAATGCAACACCGGGCGTGGCACAGGATATTAAAAAACCAAAATTGATTTTACAGATCACTGTGGACCAGTTGCGCGGTGATTTGCCTTGGCGTTACATGGATCGCTTGGGCAAGAGCGGGTTTCGTTATCTTATGGAAAACGGGACGGTGTACCGCAATGCACATTTTTCACATGCGAATACAGAAACTATTGTGGGTCACGCGACATTGGCCACGGGTGCTATACCGGCCAAACACGGAATGATTGGCAATGTCTGGCTGGATCGCGTAAGCGGTGAGCTGACTTATAACGTAGAGGATCCGCGCTATCCTATTATCGGATCAGGGGCCGGTGTTGACCAGTCTACCGAGGTGGACGCGACACAAAGAACAGCACGTTCCGATGGCCGCTCACCCAGCCGCATTCTGGTATCGACCTTTTCTGATGAATTGAATTTAGCACAGGGCGGGCAGGCTAAAATATTCGGGGTGTCGGTCAAAGATCGCGGTGCCATTTCCATGGCAGGTCACACCGGCAAAGCCTTCTGGTTTTCCAAAAGTGCGGCTGCGTTTATTACCAGCAGTTTTTACTATGATGAATACCCTGAATGGGTGGCCGATTTTAACGCGGCAGATCCTGTGATGCAGTATGAAGGCCAAACTTGGGATCTGATGTATGACAAGTCGACCTATCTTTTCGGAGAGGCAGATGACCGCCCGTATGAAACAACATTTCCGGGTTACGGGCGTGTATTCCCGCATGCTTACGGCAAGCGTGAAGACAAGTATTTCACAACATTCCTGACAATGGGCCCGGCCGGGGACCGTCTGGTGTTGGATTTTGCCAAAGAGCTGATCAAGAATGAAGAAATTGGTCAGGATGATACGCCGGATTACCTGTCCCTTAGCTTTTCGGTTACTGACTATGTCGGCCATATGTTCGGCCCTTCAAGTCTGGAAGCAGAGGATAATATCCTGCAACTGGACCGAACCCTGTCCGATCTATTTGCGTTTATTGATGAAAATGTAGGCTTGGACCAGACCTTGATTGTGCTTTCCGCAGACCACGGTGCACCCGAGGCGCCGGGTTATCTGTCCGAACTGGGTTTTGAAGCGTCTTATATCGACCCGAATAGTTTTGATAAAGCCAGCGCTATATTAGCGTTGAAACAACGCTTTGGTATCGGGGAGGCGTTGATCAGTACCTATTTCCACCCCTATTTATATCTAAACAGGGACGCAATAAAGCAGCAGGGTTTGGATTTGCTTGAGGTGGAACAGGCCGTGGTCGCGGAAATCTCGCGGTTTGACGGCGTGGCCTTGGCCGTGTCCAGCACGGCTTTGGCAAGCGGCCAGTTGCCTGATACCGAAATGACACGTGCCATTTTGAACAATTATAACCCGACAAGATCGGGCGATATCTATCTGGTCTTTGACGCAAACCGCTTCATCAACGATTTTGACGGTCTTTCAGTGGCCGCGACACATGGCTCGCCTTGGAAATACGATACATATGTGCCGATAATGTTTGCAGGTGCCGGAATTCCCCGCTCTATGATCTACCGCTATGTAGAACCACGGGAGATTGCGCCAACGCTTTCACTTATTGTCGGCGGCAAACTGCCCTCGGGGTCATCCGGAAAAGTTATGGAAGAGGTCTTGCAATAGTATCCTGACCCGCAGGCGGTGTCAGTAGCATGAATTTTGCCTAGAACAGGTTCTCATCGACCAGTTTTGTGAGCAGGGTCAACGATGCGGGTGTGTCATTCAGGCAGGGTATGACGGTGCAATTCCGACCACCTGCATCGATGAACTCTTTTGTCGCGCGGATATTCAGTTCTTCCAGTGTTTCCACACAGTCTGCGGCAAAACCCGGTGCAAGGATTGACAGATTTTTTATGCCATCTTGCGCAAGGCGTACAACGGTTTCTTCGGTGTCGGGGCCAATCCATTCCGTGCGGCCCGAGCGTGACTGATAAGTCAGCAATAATTGCCAATCTTTCAACCCAAGGGCCTTTCGCAACAGATCGACGGTTATTTGGCAGTGATCTTGATAGGGATCACCTTTAGCAATGAAATCAACAGGTAAGCCATGCAAAGATGCGATGGTTACTTCCGGTATCCAGGTCAGACCCGCATGATGTGTGCGGATGCTGTCGGCCAAAGCATTGATGTATTCGGGGTGGTCGAAATAGGGCGGCACAGTGCGGATTGTCGGCTGGTTGCGCAAGGTTTTAAGCGTATCAAATGCCGCATCCATTGCGGTGCCTGTCGTGGCACTGCTGTATTGTGGATAAAGCGGAAAAAACATGATACGATCGCAACCTTGTTTGGTCAGCTGGGTGATCTTGTCCGCAATAGAGGGCGTCCCGTAGCGCATCGCCCAATCCACCACAATTTGCGACTGGTCGGCAAATCCTGCGGCCAGCTTGTCTGATTGCGCGCGGGTAATGGTGCGCAAGGGGGACTCGTCCAGTTCACGGTTCCAGATCATATCATAGGCCCGCCCGCTGCTGTGCGGTCGTTTTCTTAAGATAATACCATTGAAGATCAACCACCAAACCGGTCCTGTGGCTTCAATCACCCGTTTGTCGGATAGGAATTGTTTCAGGTAGCGGCGCATGGACCAGTAATCTGTTGCATCAGGTGTGCCCAGATTGATCAAAAGAACGCCGGTTTTACCCATAGCTTAGAACTTTGAAATGGTCCTTGTTCGTGCGGCGCAGGTTCTTGGTGTTTTTGTCGCCGTTCGCGATACGGCGCAGTGTTGGAACATTCAGGATTTTAATGTTTGAAATATCCATAAGTTGAATAATCTTGCGCTGTTCCATTTCGCGAAAGCACCGGCTTACAGTTTCCGGCTGCATGCCCAGATATTCGGCTAGATCAACGCGGCGCACCGGAACGTGAATTGAATTGTCAGAGACCTTCGAGCGCTGGCGGCGGCGGCATTCAAATATGAAAGACGCCAGTTTTTCCAGCGCTTGCTTTTTGGCCAGATCGGCGGAATGGTCTATTGCGCGATATGTTTGCTTGCGTAGGTTATTCCAGGCAATCCGCTGCGCGTTCGGGTTCGTTTCGATAATTTTTTCGAATATGGTCGGAGACATGCGGCAAACCTCGGTTCTGGAAAGTGCAATCAGATGGCCGCTGTGGCGGGGGGACATGCCGCGCATATCTATGATGTCGCCGGGTAAAAACAAGGCCGCAATGGTTTTGCGTCCGTCTTCCAGCAAATGCTGCATGCTGATGACACCCGAAGATATTGCTATGATCGGCCACATAAGCAGCTCTTCACTGCCAACGGCGGTTCCGCGCTTCAGTGTGCTGGAGCGTGAAAGATTTCGCAATTCCGAAATTTCGCTACCATCAAGTTGGCCACAAAAGCCACCGGCATCAGCGTTTATAAAACAATGCTGGCATTTATTGGTTGGTATCTTTGTCATAAAAGTAGCTGTCCTAGCTAGAATCGTATGCGTTCTTAAG
>DAOUQS010000424.1 GCA_030625465.1 Amylibacter sp.
ACTCCTGTTTGTTCATGCGCAAAATAGCGCTGAACACATTCAAGTTCTTTGATATGGGTCAATGGCTACCGCTTTTTCACGAACGCCGTCAGGATCACAATCCGCTGGCCTTCAACACGGCCCTCGATATGGGCCGGATTGTCTTCCACCAATGATATGCTGCGCACGGCGGTGCCACGCTTGGCCGTAAAGCCGCCACCCTTTACCGGCAGGTCCTTAATCAAAACCACGGTATCACCTGCGACAAGGGACACGCCGTTGCTGTCTTTGTGCAGGCTTTCAGGGATCACACCCGCCTTGGCCCACGCCAGAACCTCGTCCTCTAGATAAAGCATATCCGCAAGATCCCGCGCCCAGGCTTCATCGCTTAAACGATCCAACATCCGCCACGCCAGAACCTGCACAGGCGCATGTTCCGACCACATTGATGTCGACAGACACCGCCAGTGGTTTGCGTCCATATCCCCTGTTATTTGTGCTGTACATACCGGACAAAGCAAAGCTGCGGTCATCGCAGTGCCATCAGGGGCCGGGCCGATGGCAAAGGGGGCCAGCTCTGCGCTGGCTGCACAAAGTTCACATTGATTGTCCGCACGGGTCTGAAGGATCGAAAGAGGCATAATGGGGGGGGCTTTCAGTTATTTGAAAGCGGTTTAAGTGTGTTTTGCAGAAATGGCAATCCGTTGGGTATTCAACGCGCACAGATGTCACCGTCTAAAGAAATGAAACAATCCCGCCGTTGACGCTTTATTGTATCCAGATCATGGTTTAATTTCCAATTTTACATTAGGAAAATACTATAGTTTATTGTTTTTAACACAATTTTAACACATTTAGACATACATATAGTGATGTAATTATTGAGTAACCTGTAAACTAGTAGTGAGTAAATAATGATACAATCCGCCCGGCTAAACCACCCAGATGCTTTGCCTTGCCTATCGCACAATTCCTCCAATTCAAAAATCAGCACCCAGACAGTTGTTGCGATGAAGATATCATTGCATACAAAAAAAA
The DNA here is from genome assembly GCA_030625465.1 of Amylibacter sp. Lineage (GTDB taxonomy): Bacteria > Pseudomonadota > Alphaproteobacteria > Rhodobacterales > Rhodobacteraceae > Amylibacter. Next base: position 1,018 of record DAOUQS010000424.1, read on the forward strand.
GCCTAAGTTTTAATTTCGTCAGCCCAAAGCTTATGGACCGCCTTGCACAAAAGATGGATCGCATAGAAAGACCCAAATACATTATGGGCGTCAAAATCTAGAAGTTTAAGCTTGAATACTTGGTTTGATACAGCGTT
>DAOUQS010000210.1 GCA_030625465.1 Amylibacter sp.
ACTGTTATTTGCATCCAGATTGCAGGTTTCGGTCGCGACACTACGATCCATATTCCCGACCGCATCCATCACCCGTTCCGCAGCCTGGTTATAAGCGGCGCGGGCATTTTGCCCGTTCGCGGCCCAGACAGGCGAAATCACAGTGACCTCGCCTTTGACACCGTCGACAATGACGATAACGGTCGGTCGCAACATAACCGCATCGGGCAGGCCGATAGGGTCGGGGTTCATATCGGGCAGGTTTTCAACCAGACGGATCATATCATAGCCAAGATAACCGAACAGGCCTGCGGCCATGGGCGGCAGGTCTTCGGGCAGATCAATGCGGCTTTCGGCGATCAGGGTGCGCAGGGCGGTCAGGGGATCATCGGGCATCGGTGTGAAAGCGTCTTGGTCAAAAAGTGCCGAACGGTTGACGTTTGATGTGGTGCCATCACATTTCCAGATCAGGTCGGGTTTCATCCCGATGATTGAATAACGCCCTTTAATCTCGCCGCCTGTCACCGACTCTAGCATAAAGCTGTTTTTGCCGGCTTGCGCGAGTTTCATCATCAACGAAACAGGTGTATCCAGATCGGCAACCAGACGGGTATAGACCACCTGATTGTGACCCGCTTGATAGTTGGTTTCAAAATCAGAGAAGTCCGGCAGCAAGTGCATTTGTTTATCCGCCGGTAAGCTGTGTGTTAATCTGGCTGATTGCGGCGTGGTTTATCGAGACACCTGCATCTTCGCGCAGTGCATTGGCGAAGATAGTTAACAGATCATTGCCGATTTGCGCGTTCAGTTGTTGCTGAACCGCATTCTTCAAGGTCTTATTGCTGGCAATCTCGGGGTCAAATGCATTGATTTGGTCCAGACGCGCAATAAATACACTGCCTGTTCCCGCCACAACACTGGCTTTGCCTGTGGCAATAGTGAACATGTCGCGTAGCAAAGCCGGTGGTGTATTTTCGACAAAGCTGCCACGGCCAACCGTGGTTTCAACATGGGTGTCCAGACTGCCAAAGCTTGCGCCAGCTTCCAGATCCGCTTTCAACTTTTCGGCCTTCACGGTCAGCAGACGCACGGTCTCGGCCTGTTTCCAGTCTGCGATAACCTGATCTTTCACCGTGTCCAGCGGGCGCAATGCCGGTTCAACGATTGCATCGACGCGCAATGCGAAAATGCCGCCATCGGCCAGATCCCGGATTTCGGGGAAGTCGTTTCTTTTGGTCTGGTTGGCGATCGTGCGGAAGTTTTCATAGGCCGCGATGCCGTCTGTTGTGCTGTTTGTCAGCGCAATGGTGCCCAGTTCCATATCTGTATCAGAGGCCAGCGTTTCCAGTGTGTCGCCTGCGGCCAGCATGTCATCAATGTCGGTGACAAGGTCAATGACCAAGCGCCGCGCGGCCTCGCCTGCAAGTTCGGCGGTAATTTCGCCACGGGCATCTTCAAACAGGGTTATGTCGGCGGCCTGAACCGCATTGATGTTGAAAAGTGCCGGGCCAATCAGGGATTGAACCGGACCAATAACGCCCAGCGTGTCCGAGGCAAAGATAATATCGGATGCCGCTTTTGACAGGCCACCGCGCTCCACTTCGCCAAGATCGACATCAGCAGGGGTTAAAAAACGATCCGCAAGCAAGGTGTTGAAGGTGGCGCTGCCTGCGTCCAACAGGTTACGCGCGTCCGTTGCTTCTTCCATCGTGCCAAATACAATCCGTGCAACACTGCGTTTTTCAGGCTTGTTGAAACGATCGGATTGCAGATCATAGGATTCTTTAATTAACTCTTCGTCCACATCAACCTGATCTGTCAGCATATCGGGGTTCAGCCATGCATAGGTTATCTTGCGGGTCAGCGGGGCGGTGTAATTGTCCGGGTTTGCATCGTAATGGGTTTTCACTTGTGCGTCTGTAGGCTCTGCGGCTGGCGTATCCAGTGCTGCGCCGGTAAGTTCCGCCCAGATGAAATCACGGTTTTCGCGGTCAAATTCCAGCATGGCTTGGCTTTGCGTGCCCTGAGAGCTTAAGCCGCTAACGATTGCCGCCTGCAAGTATATGCGGGACGCCTGTCTGCGGATGATGTTATCGTATTCGGATGGTGACATGCCCGTGCGTTCCAGCGCAAAGGCATAGGCTTCTTTATCAAAGGAACCATCAAGCCCCTGAAATGCCGGGGTTGCAAGCAATTGCACCTGTACTGCCTCGTCCCCGACGCTGATGCCCAGCCGGTCGGTTTCGTTGTCTATTGCGGCTGTCGTCAAAAGGTTTTGCAAAACGGTGTCTTGGACACCAAAGGCCTGCGCCTCGGTCGCGGTTACCGTCCGGCCCATTTGCTGGGATAATTCGGACAGGGAACGGTTCAGGGCCTGGGCATAAATGTCGGTGCTGACTTTCTGGTCGCCGACTTGGGCGACGCTACGGATTGTTCCGCCGCCTTGGCCGACACCGCCAAATCCGATCAGCCCAAGGGCCAATAGGGCCAGAATGACCCAGATTACGGTTTTATTTTTATTGTTTGCACGTACTGAACCCAGCATTTTGACCGTCCTTCACCTAAGCTTTCAGCGGTTTTAGGGCGATGTCGGGGGGCTGGCAAGCAAGGAGTTATGAAATACGCGTGAATTTTGGGAAAAACCGATTGTTTATGGGATTTTGTCGAAATCCACCGATGCTCTGAATGCATATCCCCGTGCAATGCCGGTTTTTTGCGGTGTAATCACCGGCAAACCCGCAATGACCGCAATGGCGGCTTGACCATAGCGCGTTTGAAGGCGATAGGGTGCGTATGGCTGCACCTCCGATCTTGACCTTATCCAATATACACCTGACTTTCGGTGGTAATCCGTTATTCACCGGGCTTGATCTGGTAGTTTCGGAAGGCGCGCGCATGTGTCTGGTTGGGCGTAACGGATCAGGGAAATCGACGCTTTTAAAGGTGATCGCCGGTTTGGCACAGCCCGATGATGGAACATTGTTTTTGCGCCCGCGCCAATCGGTCGGTTATATGGAACAACATCCGGACCTTTCAGGTTATGAAACTTTGCGCGATTATGCGACCTCGGGTCTGGACGCAGGCGAGATGTACCGCGCCGATATGGTTGCCGAAGGGCTGAAGCTGGATCTGGATTGTTCGCCCAAGACGGCCTCGGGTGGTGAACGCAGACGGGCGGCTTTGACCAAGATCGTGGCGGAAGCCCCTGATCTTATGCTGCTGGACGAGCCGACGAACCATCTGGATGTACAGGCAATTACCTGGTTGGAAGGTCATCTGCGCACCACGCGCAAGGCGTTTATTCTGATTAGCCACGATCGCATGTTTTTGCGGACTTTGACCAAAGGTATCATATGGGTTGATCGCGGTGTTGTCCGCCAGCACCCCAAAGGGTTTGAAGCGTTTGAAGACTGGCGCGACAAGATGTTCGAAGAAGAAGACAGCCAGCGCCACAAGCTGAACCGCCTGCTCAAGTCAGAAGGCCGTTGGGCTGTGGAAGGGATTTCCGCCCGGCGCAAACGCAATCAGGGCAGGGTGCGCCGCTTGGCGGATCTACGGTCTGAAAAGGCGGGGCAGATCAAGCGCACGGGTGCGGCGGCCATGGCACTGGATAGCGGGCAGAAGTCCGGTAAACTTGTGGTCGAAGCGGTTAATATATCAAAAGCTTACGACAAGCCGATTGTGACGGGCTTTTCCTTAAGGGTTATGCGCGGGGAACGCATTGCGCTGGTCGGGCCGAACGGTGTTGGCAAAACCACATTGCTGAATATGCTGACAGGGCAACTGGCACCTGACAGTGGTACG
>DAOUQS010000123.1 GCA_030625465.1 Amylibacter sp.
CACCGATGGTATCGGCATCAAGTGCGGCTTTGGCGCGGCCCGCCAGATCGGGATGGCTGGCCAGATGTGATAGCAGCTCTGGCCCGTCACCATATTTGGCATTCAGTTTATCAAAGAAAACCGCCATTGGCGTCGACGGCAATTCCGCATCCGCCATCAGCTTATGGGCAAATAAATCCGCATTGGTTTCCGCATCGCGCCCGTAGTCGGCCGCTATCAGTTTCTCGGCGACCACCAGCGCAAGGGTGCCACCTGCAAAATCGCCGAAAACCATACCCAGTATTCCGACCGACCCGGCAGAGCGCAGCGCAAGGCGGGTGGGGTCCCGGTTTATCACATGGCCCATTTCATGGCCCAGAACGGCGGCCACTTCCTGCGGGCTGTCAGCCGCCTGTATCAATCCATCAAACAAAACGATATGACCGCCCGGTACTGCAAATGCATTGGGCATTTCGTGGTTAAAGACCTTGATATCCAGCGGGTACGGGCTGTCGATAAAGACTTCCAGCCGTGCGGTCATTTTCTCAAGTGCGATCTGGCCTTTTGGGCCTGCACACACCAGCTTTGTATCATCCCCGTAACTTAACAGCCGCTCGATCTGGTTCAGACTGACACGGCCCAATGCGACTTCGCGATCAACCGGGATCATCGCGGCCAACTGGTTGGCAAGGGACGGAATAATAACGAACATGACCACAAGAACCGAGGCGGCCGCCCCCGCGCCCCAAATACCGATGCGTTTCCACATCGCGGCGGGAATGTCCGATTTGTTCAAGTTCTGCGCCAGTTTTTCAAGCTGGGCAGCAAGGGTTTTATCTGTGACATCAAGCCGCCCAAGACCGGCCATCACCCGATAGGATGCCCCCTTCTGGTTGGCCACATCCGCAACATTTCGCATGTCCGCATAGGCCCATTCCACCGGACTATTCAGCGTCGGGCCGGCAATCTGCAAACCGTGTTCGGTACATGTAGCTTCAACGTGGTGCGCCTGCGCGGCTTTTCCGTCATAAAAAATACTGTTCGGGCTTTGGGGGTCAGACATCCTAGATCCCTGCCCCGATATCCAGCGCATCGGCAAAACCTTCGGCTTCAATCATCTGGTCGCCTTCGCGCTGTTCAACATCTTCAAGTTCTTCCGCATTATGTACCGTTGTCACTTCGGCATAATGTTCCAGAATTGGCTGTTTGATGAAAATCAAGTTTAGCACGCCGAAGACACCGAATAAGGTGATATAGCCCAGAACCATGCCGACCGCGACACCTGCGGGTGCATCACCTGTTCCCAAGTCGACACCGCTAAGTGCCCGGTCCGAGATCACCCCCAGAATACCGCCGATCAGCCCTGCGATAATCGGGGCCAGCAGTGATATGATAAGACCGCCAAGCAGATAAATGCCGATAATGCGTGCGGTTCTGGGCGTACTGGTGAACCGGATATTATTGCCCAGCGTTTTGGTCCCGGTCAGTATCCGGTGGCTGTGGACATTGTAATAGGCAAAGCCGATATATAACCAGACGGCACCGATGAAAATCATTAGTCCGGCCAATACGGCAAGGGCTACATAGCTTCTTTCCGCACCATCTTCCGACCCGTTTGACTGGCTTATCATGGCTGCGATTATTCCACCGATAATGGCAACCAATAGCCCTATGCCAATGTGCTTCATCGCGGGGTAAAGCGATTGCCAGCGACCCTCTTGCGTGAACTGGACACTACCGAACCATGTGCGGTCGGCTTTGTATTTTTCCAGATAGAATGTCTGGCGCGGCAAAAGGATGCCCAAGGTCACAATGGTCAGCATATAGTGGCCAATAGCGCGCAGCGAATAACCCCATGCCGCCTGCTCTGCACCGAAACGGATACCTTTCCATTTGGTACGCGAAAGCATATAGCGGCGGGCGCGATATTGGGCGTAGAATATCAGTGGCGCAAGCGCAATGAATGTCACATATGTCAACATCATCCCACGTAGTTCATCGCCATCAGGATCAACGGTTTCAAACAAAGACATGCCGGCAAAGCTAAGCGCGATCTGGAAAATACCAAGGTAAATCGCCAGCACCGCCACGGCTATCAGAAAACCGATCAGTTTTTCGATACCCTTGCCAGTGTATTCAAACCCGTGGCCATCCAATGTGAATGCAGACCAGAAATACCGCCGAAGCCGCGTGCGCGCCCAAAAACGGTAGATGCCCAAAGTCGCAAGCGTCAGCAAGGTCGTGACAATGGCAAGCCCCCGCAACTGGGGCGTATTTCCGTTAAATTCAACCGCGCCTGCATTTGTCGTGTCAGTCATCACAAATTCCATAAACCATAATCAAATATTGAACTTGTTATCCCTTGGAAAACCGCGCGGTGCCATACGGCCGGCAGAGGCACGTTTACCGGTCCATTCCGTCAATTCCGTTTCCGTGCGCATCCGTCCCGCAGGATCAAGCCAGCTTAGGCCATCGGCATAGGTAAACGTTGTGGCATCATTAAGGCCGCCGTCTTTATATTTTTGCAAGCGCACCCCTTTGCCCCGGCCCATTTCAGGCAGCTCGGCAATCGGAAAGACCAGCACTTTGCGGTTCTCACCGACACAGGCGATATGATCGCCCTGCACCGCGCGACAGACATGAGCCTTGATGTCACCCCTGACGTTCAGAACCTGTTTGCCACTGCGGGTCTGGGCCAAAACATCATCCTGGTTCACCACAAACCCGTCACCGGCAGATGAAGCGATCAACATCTTGCAGCCCGGCTTGTGGATAAACAAATCAACCATTTCCGCGTCATTGGGCAAATCGACAATCAAGCGGATAGGTTCCCCCATGCCACGGCCACCGGGTAGTTGGCTGCACGGTAATGTATAAAACCGCCCGTTTGCACCCAGCAACAACAGTTTATCAGTGGTTTCGGCGTGGAATATAAAGCGGCTTTCGTCGCCATCTTTGAACTTCAGATCCTGCGACAGATCAATATGACCTTTCATCGCGCGCACCCAGCCCATTGATGAACACACCACGGTAATCGGTTCTTTCTCGATCATCGCTTCAATCGGCACATCTTCCACATCGGGCGCATCTGCCAGTTCTGTCCGGCGTGCGCCACCTTTTGCATTCTTGCCGAATTGCTTGCGGGTATCACGCAGCTGATCGGTGATGCTGGCCCATTGCAGGGCTTCATCCGCCAGCAGATCATCCAGATCTGCGCGCTCGATTAGCAGGTCATCACGTTCGCCGCGCAATTCCATTTCTTCCAGTTTGCGCAAATTACGCAGACGCATGTTCAATATGGCTTCGGCCTGCACATCGGTGAGTTCAAATTCAGCGATCAAAACCGGTTTTGGTTCATCGTCAAAGCGGATAATCTCGATCACGCGATCAAGGTTTAAAAAGGCGATAATATAGCCTTCCAGCACTTCCAGACGCCGGTCGATTTTATTCAAGCGGTATTTAGAACGCCGCTGCAGCACCTCGCGCCGGTGATCCAGAAATGCCCGCAGGATTTCCTTCATCGAGCAGACCTTGGGCGTGCGCCCGTCAATCAAGACGTTCATGTTCAGGCTGAAACGGATTTCCAGATCACACAGCTTGAACAGCGTTTCCATCAACACGGCGGGGTCAACGGTTTTGGCGCGTGGCTCCAGCACAAGACGGATATCTTCGGCACTTTCGTCACGCACATCCGCCAGTATCGGAATGCGCTTGGCATGAATAAGTTCGGCGATTTTTTCGATCAGTTTCGACTTTTGCACCTGATAGGGGATTTCGGTGACAACGATCTGCCACTGGCCACGGCCCAGTTCCTCTAATTCCCAGCGCGCGCGCAACCGGAAAGAACCGCGACCGGTTTTATAGGCTTGCAGGATATTTTCACGCGGTTCCACCAGAATGCCGCCCGTCGGAAAATCGGGGCCGGGCACATAATCCATCAGCGTTTCATCGCGCGCATTCGGGGCTTTGATCAGATGGATCGCCGCATCACACAGCTCGCCCAGATTATGCGGCGCAATGTTTGTCGCCATGCCCACCGCGATACCAGATGAGCCATTTGCCAGCAGGTTCGGATAGGTTGCCGGCAGCACCTCTGGCTCGGTTTCGGAACCGTCATAGTTGGGATTGAAGTTTACCGCATCTTCGGACAAGCCAACCATCAACGCCTGCGCGGCTTCGGTCATGCGCGCTTCGGTGTAACGCGGGGCCGCCGGGTTATCACCGTCGATATTGCCAAAGTTCCCCTGCCCGTCAACCAGCGGATAGCGCACGTTGAAGTCCTGCGCCAAGCGGGCCAGCGCATCATAAATCGCCTGATCGCCGTGCGGATGATAGTTGCCCATCACCTCACCCACGATTTTGGCGCATTTTTTAAAAGCACCGTTCGGATCAAGCTTCAGGCCGCGCATCGCATAAAGGATACGTCGATGCACAGGTTTCAGCCCATCACGCGCATCCGGCAGGGCACGGCCCATGATCGTGGACAGCGCGTATGTCAGGTAACGGTCGCCGATTGCACGGCGCAACGGCTCTGAGGTGGTCAGGCCACCATTGTCGGGTATGTTGTCATCTATCAAATCAGCCATAAATGATGTGTAATCGCTTGCTTGATTAGGGTCTAGGGCTTTGATCTGTTTTCAGACGGGTTTTGCTGAAAGACGCAAGATTTTATCATCTCGCCAGTAATACTAAACTAGTTTACTGGTTTAGTTCACAGTTCAGGAACAGGCATACACATGACCGGGAAAACCATTCTTATTACAGGGTGTTCATCAGGCATTGGCTACGATGCGGCGCATACATTGCACAAACGCGGATGGCGGGTTTTCGCGACCTGCCGCAATCTGAAGGATTGCAAGCGGCTGCGCGACGAGGGGCTGGAAAGTTTCCGGCTGGATTATGAAGATGAGGCCAGCATCAAACGCGCCGTAAAAGAGGTGTTCAAACGCACGGGCGGCACATTGGACGCGCTTTATAACAACGGCGCCTATGCAATCCCCGCTTTTACGCAGGATTATCCACGCGATGCGTTGCGGGCAATCTTTGAGGCAAATTTCTTTGGCTATTTCGATCTGATCAATCAGGTTCTGCCAGCGATGCTGAAACAGGGGCACGGGCGGATTATCAATTGCTCATCTGTTCTTGGAATGACCGCGATGAAGGGGCGTGGCGCCTATAACGCCACCAAGTTCGCGATGGAGGGGCTGACCGATACCTTGCGGCTGGAAATGCGCGATCAACCCGTTGATATTATTCTGGTGGAGCCTGGCCCGATCACAACCGACATACGCCAGAATGCGCAAAAGCAGTTTGAAAAATGGATCGACTGGGAAGCTTCACTGGGGCGTAAAGCCTATGAAAGCACGCTTATCCCGCGACTTTATGCGACGGACACAAAACCTGATACAGGGGAACTACCATCCGAAGCCGTGACCAAAAAGCTGATCCATGCACTGGAAAGCCCGCGCCCGCGACCACGCTATTATGTCACCACACCCACATATGTCGCAGGCTTTCTAAAACGCATTTTATCGACACGCGCCCTAGATTACCTTTATAGTCGCGTGTAATTAAGCCCGAAAGGCAGGCACCATGTCACAAGCCCCACTTTATTTTCTTGCAATTGCAGCAGTTCTGGTTGTGCTGGTCGTTTTAATGATCGGACTTGGCGGCTTTACAAAGGGCGGTGAATTCAACCGCAAATACTCCAACAAACTGATGCGGCTGCGGATTATTGCACAGGCCGTCGCAGTTGTACTGATCCTGCTTTATGCGTTTATGCGTGGCACCGGCGGCTGATTATGGTTGTTCTGAACAAGATATACACCCGCACCGGCGACAAGGGTGAAACCGCGCTGGGCAATGGCGTGCGCGTCACCAAAGACAATACTCGGGTGGCCGCCTACGGCACTGTGGATGAGGTTAACGCAACCGTCGGTATAGCCCGCCTTCACGCAAGCGGCGATATGGATTTGGCCCTTGCGCGCATTCAAAATGACCTGTTTGATCTTGGGGCCGATTTTTGCCGGCCAGATATGACCAAGGACAAAAATGCGGAATATGCGCCATTGCGCATTGTCGCCGCACAGGTTGATCGGCTGGAAGCGGAAATAGATGCGATGAATGCGCATATTGCACCTTTGCGCAGCTTTGTTTTGCCCGGCGGCTCTGCCTTGGCGGCACATTTACATCTTTGCCGGACGGTAACGCGCCGTGCTGAGCGGCTGGCTGTCACACTTTCCGGTACGGAAGACGTTAACAGGGCTGCCATCAAGTATCTGAACCGCTTGTCCGACTGGTTTTTCGTCGCATCACGCGCCGCGAATGATAATGGCGCACAAGACGTGCTGTGGGTGCCCGGCGGGAATCAGTAGCTCTTTTTATCC
>DAOUQS010000358.1 GCA_030625465.1 Amylibacter sp.
CGGTGTTCGGTTTTCAGCGCATCATCAATCATTTGCAGATAGCGCGGTTCAAAAATATTTAGCGGCAAGCGGGCGCGGGGTAAAACCAGCGCGCCCGTTAGTGGAAAAACCGGTATCAAGGCGGGAAGGTTGGATAAGTTATATTTCATCATACCCGACCCAATCCCCTATCTATGCGAAAATCATTGATGACAGTTTTCGACGGCCTGCCTGTGCAACGGGATCTTGCGCACCCAGTGCTTCGAAAATTTTGAACAGCTGGCTTTTTGCGGCGGCATCATTCCATTCGCGGTCACGGCGAAACAAATCCAGTAGCGTGTCCACGGCTGCGGCTGTGTCGTCATTGGCAAGTTCGGCCATCGCCAGATCAAGGCGCGCCTGATGGTCTTGCGCATTGGCATCAAGCTTTGCTTTCAGCTCACTAATTTCACCGACTTCTTCGGTCATGCTTGCCAGTTCGATCTGGGCCTTTACGGCCGTTATTGCCGGGTCTTGTGCAATCGCATCCGGGACAGCCTGTAAAAGTTCTGTTGTTTTTTCCGTGTCGCCAAGGGCGATATAGGCTTTTATCTGTCCTGCATATGCGGCTGCATTTTCCGGCTCTTCGCCAAGAATGGCGGCAAAGGTTTCGGCCGCATCGTTGGCGGCACCTTGTTCCAGCATTTCGTTTGCCATTTCCACAGCCTGTTCCAGACCGCCGTCGTCGGCACCTGAAGCGGCAAGAAGTTTATCGATAAAAGCCTTGATTTCAGAGGGTGCTTTTGCGCCCATGAACCCGTCAACGGGCTTTCCATCAAAAAATGCAAAGACCGCCGGAATGGACTGGACACGCATTTGGCTGGCAAGCATTTTGTTCTGGTCGATATCAATCTTGACCATCTTCACTTTGCCCTTGGCGGCTTTTACTTCCGCTTCCAGTGCGGGGCCAAGCGTTTTGCACGGGCCGCACCAAGGCGCCCAGAAATCAACGATAACCGGGGTCTCTTTGCTGGCCTCGATGACGTCTTGCATAAAGGTATCTTCATTGACGTCTTTGACCAGATTTTCCGGTGCCGGTTTGTTTCCGAGTTCTAACATCGGATTCTCCATTCATAAATTAGTTAACTCTGATTAGTCATGCGTTGCCTAGATGTCAAAAGTTGCGAATAGCGGGGCATGATCGCTGGGTCTTTCCCATCCGCGGGCAAGGCGTAAAATGCGGCTGGAATGGCTTGTGTGCGCAATGTCATCAGTGGCCCAGATGTGATCCAGGCGGCGTCCCTTGTCGGCTGTGTCCCAGTCACGGGCGCGGTATGACCACCAGCTATAAAGCTTGCCTTCGGGGATGTCCTTGCGGGTGATGTCAATCCAGTTGCCTGCGGTCTGGGTTTCGGCAAGATGTTCGATTTCGATCGGTGTATGTGACACGATTTTGGTTAGCTGCTTGTGATTCCAGACATCATCTTCGCGTGGTGCGATATTCAGGTCGCCGACCAAAATGGCTTTTTCGGGCTTTTCGGCCGCAAACCAGTCGCGCATATCGGTCAGGTAATCCAATTTCTGGCCGAATTTATCGTTGATTGTCCGGTCAGGCTTATCACCACCTGCGGGGACGTAGAAATTATGAACAGTCAGGCCGTTATCCAGCTGCCCTGCAATATGGCGGGCATGGTTCAAGCCTGCGAAATCCTTGCGGGATGCTTCGTGCATAGGCAGGCGCGACAGGATCATCACGCCATTGTAGCCTTTTTGCCCGTTGGCAATCATATGGGTGTAGCCAAGGGCAGCAAAGTTTTCGGTTGGAATTTTATCAACCGGGGATTTGCATTCTTGCAGGCACAAAATGTCGGGCTGTTCTTCGCTTAGAAGTTTCAGAACCAGCGGTTCGCGCAACCG
>DAOUQS010000197.1 GCA_030625465.1 Amylibacter sp.
CCGTCTTCACAAATCCCGTCAGAATAACGCCATTTACTGCGACGACCTTTGTAAAAATGCTCGGAGCCATATGCCTGTCCGTCCTTGGAAAAGTACAAGGTTTTACCTGTGGACATGGCTTCGAACTCTTCCGGGCTTACCAGCGTTTCGGCCACGGCCTGGGTCGAGATGAAAAATGCGATAATGTATAAATATTTCATGGTTCCTGACCTTAACGTGTTTTCATTCATCGCGCCATTCTTTTGCCAGCGGATTCATTTTAGCGCGCCATTTACGCGGCCAAAGGGCTATTGCGGCCATGTAGGGAATGGAATGCGGTAGTTGCGGGGCGGTATCTTTGAAACCATCCAAATCCGTATAGGGTTTGGCGGGGGATGCATGATGGTCTGAATGGCGCGGTGCGTTCAAGGTCATAAACGCGCTGAACCAGTGTGGCGCATTCCATGAATGTCGCGGATTTACCGGTTCATATTTGCCATTGGCCAGTCGTTTGCGCTGCAAACCGTAGTGCTGGATATAGTCAATAATCAGCATTTGGGATTGGGCGTGCGCTGATAATGCAAGATAGATCAAGGCACCGCTTAAACCGGTGATGTAATAGACCAGCAATATCGCGGTCACGGCACCGCAGCAATATTGCCAATAGGGGTTGCGCAGGCTTGCAGCGGACAGCCCGCGTTTTTCAAGACGTGTATTTTCTGCGCGCAGTCCGGCCCGGAACTCTTCTATGCCGGCGCGTTTCAGGAAGGTGTAAAAGCTTTCATTGAAACGGGCAGAGTTCGGATCTTTGGGTGTGGCAACGTAAGGGTGATGCACCAGCAAATGCGCGCTTGTGTGATGCCCGAACAGCATCGAGATGAAAATCCATTTTCCTAAACGGTGGTGTAACCGATTGGTGCGGTGGATCAGCTCATGCGCATTGGCGTGGCTGATCATGCCGAAATACAGCCCGAAAGCGAAGAACAGGATAAGCTTGGACGCGATGCCCAGAACGGGCGAGCCTAGTGCGTAAATCGCCAAGGGCAGCAAAATAAAATGGGTCACGCCCAGAATTACAGGCAGAATGGATTGTGCGGCAAAGCTGCTATCGGGTTTGGCAAAGTCCAGTTCAAACAGCTCATCGCAAAGCAGTGCGAACGCGGTCATGTATATCAATGCGCATGGCACCCAATACCCGCCATGGAAAACTGCCATGTAAAGCAGCGGGGCCGGTGCAAGTGTGATCAGGAAAAACAGGATGGATTTTGTGTTCATGGTCTACAGTAGAAATAAATAAAGCATCTTTCAATAAGCGGGTGCGTTTATGATGGTATTGATGTCGCATTTATTCTGGCCTCACAGGATTAGTCTGCATATAGTTTGCACAAACGAACAAGGAATTGGCCAATGGCATTGGATGAACGCAAAGGTGTTTGGAAGTCGGGCAAAGGCAAGGGCCGTCACACGCCCAAAGGCCGTCAGGTTACGGAAGACAGTTTGGCCAGTATACAGGCATTGCTGGGGGACCGCCCCCGCCGCCGTGATTTGCTGATCGAACATTTGCATCTGATACAGGATACTTACGGGTCTTTGTCGGCGGAAAATCTGGCGGCATTGGCCGAAGAAATGCGTATCGGGCAGGCCGAAGTCTATGAGGTGGCATCGTTTTACGCCCATTTTGATGTGGTAAAAGAGGGCATGGATACACCACCTGCGCTGACTATCCGGGTTTGTGACAGTCTGTCGTGTGAATTGGCCGGCTCGGAAGCGTTGTTGCGCGATCTGGCGGCAAAATATAACGGCAAGGGTGCTGTGCGTGTGTTGCGCGCACCTTGTATGGGGCGGTGTGATACAGCGCCAACTTTGGAGCTTGGGCATAATCACATAGATTTTGCTGATCTGGATAAGGTTGCGGATGCGATTGCGGCGGATGATACGCACGCGCATATCCCCGATTATGAACAATTCAAGGCTTATGTGGATGGTGGCGGTTATGCCGAATTGAAAGCCCTGCGTGATGGGTCGAAAACCCGTGACGCATTGCAGGATGAAGTGCTGGAAAGCGGCCTGCGCGGCATGGGTGGTGCAGGTTTTCCATCCGGCAAAAAGTGGTCGTTTGTGCGCATGAACCAAGGCACGCGTTATCTGGCGGTGAACGGGGATGAGGGCGAGCCAGGCACATTCAAAGACCGCTATTTTCTGGAACGCACACCGCATGTATTTCTGGAAGGCATGTTAATCGCCGCTTGGGCGGTTGAGGCCGAAAAGTGCTTTATTTATATGCGCGATGAATACCCTGCGGTACTGGAATTACTGGCCCGCGAGATTACCAAACTGGAACAGGCAGGCATAGTGGATGCGGGCTATATCGACCTGCGGCGTGGTGCGGGCGCATATATTTGCGGCGAAGAAAGTGCCATGATCGAAAGCATTGAAGGCAAGCGCGGGATGCCACGGCACCGTCCACCGTTTGTGGCCTCGGTTGGCATTTTCAACCAGCCGACCCTGGTGCATAACGTGGAAACCCTGCACTGGATTTGCAAAGTCGCGCGCGAGGGCGGCGATGTTTTCGGCGCACACGGGGCCAATGGACGCAAGGGTATGCGCAGCTATTCCGTGTCCGGTCGGGTGAATAATCCGGGCGTAAAAGTTGCACCTGCGGGTCTGACAATTAAACAACTGATCGCGGATCATTGCGGTGGGATGCTGGACGGGCATAGCTTTAAAGCGTACCAACCAGGTGGGCCATCTTCAGGGATTTTGCCCGCAAGCATGGACGATATTCCGCTAGATTTCGACACGCTGCAACCGCATGGTACCTTTATCGGGTCAGCGGCCGTGGTGGTTTTGTCCGACAAAGACAGCGCCAAGGATGCTGCCCTGAATATGCTGCGGTTCTTCGAAGACGAAAGCTGTGGTCAATGCACGCCTTGCCGTGTCGGTTGTGAAAAAGCGGTGAAGCTGATGCAGGCGGACAAGTGGGATCAAGCGTTGCTAAAGGAGCTTTCGACGGCGATGGTTGACGCATCCATTTGCGGTTTGGGGCAGGCAGCACCGAACCCTATTCGGATGGTCATGAAGCATTTCGCGGACGAGATATAAGGGCTTTGGAACATTTAATACCCAGATTTCTTGAACTTTCCGCCATTTGTGCAGTGATATATCTGCTTGGCTTTTGCTATCGCGGGCCTTCACGGCTGAAAACTGCCATTAAAGTGACCAGTATCGGGGCATTAGTCGTTGTTTCGGTTATCGCAAACACACCCATTTGGCTGACTTTGGCACTGGCTGGCTGCGCCATTGGTGATTATTATTTGTCGCGTGACGGGGCCACAGCCTTTATCAAAGGTGTCGGGGCTTTTGCTATCGGGCATCTGTTCTACATCGCGTTGTTTCTGGCCGACCCGCTTTCCGATCCCGGCCTGATCACCACCAACGCGCGGATTGCGACCCTATCGGTGCTGATCGGGATGTCGGTTTTGATGATGGGTATCTTGTGGTTTTATGCAGGCGAGCTGCGCCATGCGGTTCTGGGTTATATCGTGATTATCACAAGCATGGGTATCGCGGCGGCAACCCTGCCGTGGCAGCCTTATTACAATATCGTGATGCTGGGCGTGATGTTCTTTATCCTTTCCGATCTGATATTGTCGATGGAGATGTTTTTAATGACCAAAGGCCGGTGGCTTGCCAAATTGGCACCCTTTCTGGTGTGGTCGCTTTATTGGCTTGCGCAATTGCTGATCACCGCAGGGGTGGTTTTTCGGGACGTATAAAGTTGGGCTTATAGGCTTCCATCCCGCTGGAATGCGTATTAGGTGAACAGTAAGACTTTTGGAGCTATGACGCATGTCCTTTTTCAAGAAACTCAAAGACCGGCTGTTTAAATCCTCTTCCAAGATCGAAGAGGGCTTGGATGCTATTGTTGAAGAGGGCGGTATTGAAGAAGACGCTGCAATTACGGATGAAGTGCTTGCATCTGTAGAACAGATGGAACAGCTTCCAGAGCCAGAGCCAGAGCCAGAGCCAGAGCCAGAGCCAGAGCCAGAGCCAGAGCCAGAGCCAGAGCCAGAGCCAGAGCCAGAGCCAGAGCCAGAGCCAGAGCCAGAGCCAGAGCC
>DAOUQS010000385.1 GCA_030625465.1 Amylibacter sp.
ACGGGAAACCTTGATCCTGCAACCTCTGACACAGTGTTTGATGCGTTGATGGAGTTGGTGCGCGACACGGGCCTATCGGCCTTGATTGCGACCCATAATCTGGATCTGGCCAAACGGATGGACCGCATTGTGCGCCTTGAAAACGGCGTTCTTGTGGATATTTAACCTTCGCAAATAGACTGCAAGGCTAACCATTCGGGATCGGTTAAAATCGGCGCATACGACCCTGTGACAGGGTTTTCGGCCAATAGGTCTTGATCGTTTAATGTCTTTGCCAAAGGGGCCGCTGAAATGTCGGCGGACTTGAAAAGTCCCAGCATGGTTTCCCTGTCAGGCAAGACCAGCGGCTTTGTCATTTGGGACTTGGCAAAACCCTCTAGGAAACTGTCATCAATATTGCCTGTGATCAAAAACGTCAGTGTGGCTATGGGGCCGGACTTTATAAACAGTGCGTGCAACGCTGGGTCATCATCCTGCAAGGCGCGTTCCATCAGTATGAAACCGGCCAGTGTTCCGGGGTTGGGAAAGTTTTCGACCAGAACACGGTTAACCAGAATAATGCCGCCCGGCAGATGCGTGGAATAACGCGCCCCCAGATCTGCAATAAACAATGTGTTTTTACCTGATCCAATAAGACGGTTTTCCAGCTTGCGGATCACCGGATTTGACGCTACCGACCCACATGGCCGGCCGGCATATTGATTGATATGCGGCATCAGCTTCGCCCCGATTTCCCGGGCCTTGGCGTCGCTAACAGCATTCGTTGTATAATCGGCAAGTGCTGTCGGCAGCCAGAATATAGCCAGAAAGCATATGCAAAGGGTAATTAACACGGTTGAAAGGATGCGAATACGGCCGCGATGTGATCGTGGGCGGTGAATTAATTTGCGCACCTTCTTAATCGCACGGTTCATCGTCGGGTCACTGATCTCTAGCGTCTCGAAGCTCTTTTTATCGGGCGTATATATCACCTTTTCATCGCTCGCGGCAGTGATCTCAACCGCCCCAAGCGCCCAGTGTGTCAGGGGGGTGTCCTTATGGTCGGACAGCACTAGGCTGGCCTTGCCGAAAGACACAATAACCTCTTTCTTTTGGGAGGTGTCAGTTTCCTTCCAAAGTCCAAGGCTTTCCAGCCGTTCGAATTTATCTAGTGCAGTCATCGCCTGTTTGACCTTTTGCGGCCTTATTGTTGCACGCAGTATAACCAAAAAAATGCCGTCTCGCCAGACTTGTTTTGATGGTTGAGCTTGATCGCCTTGCGCGCTAGCTTTGCCCATGATTATTTCCCATGGACGCAAATATATTTTTGTCCACATTCCCAAAACGGGCGGCACGTCTTTAAGCTTGGCTTTAGAAGCCAAAGCCATGAAGGATGACATCTTAATCGGGGATACCCCGAAAGCCTTAAACCGGCGCAACCGCACTAAAGGCATAGAGGCGTCGGGGCGTTTGTGGAAGCATTCGCGTTTAACAGATATTTACGGGCCGGTGACACAAAAGCAGATTGAAAGCTATTTTGTGTTTACAATCGTGCGCAATCCCTGGGATCGCATGGTGTCGTATTACCATTGGCTAAAGGCCCAGACGTTCGA
>DAOUQS010000191.1 GCA_030625465.1 Amylibacter sp.
GATGTTTTTTCCTTGGCTTGATCATTTGCTTCAAGTTTTTCCAATATGGTCTTTGCTCGCTGGATAACCATAGGAGGTAAACCGGCAAGCTTAGCAACTTGCACACCATATGACCGATCCGCAGAGCCTTGGTGGACCTCGTGTAGGAAAATGATTTCACCCTTCCATTCGCGCACCGCAATCGTCGCATTGGAAAGCCCGTTTAACTTTGATGAAAGCTTGGATAATTCATGGTAATGGGTTGCAAATAAACAACGGCATTTGTTGATGTCATGCAAGTGTTCCAAAGTGGCCCATGCAATAGATAAGCCGTCATAGGTTGCAGTACCACGGCCTATTTCATCCAGAATCACAAGGGCGCGATTGTCTGCCTGATTCAGAATTGCAGCAGTTTCAACCATTTCGACCATAAAAGTAGATCGGCCACGTGCAAGATCATCAGAAGCGCCTACGCGGGAAAATATTTGTGAGACTACACCGATTTTGGCGAAGCTTGCGGGCACATAACTACCAATTTGCGCAAGAATTGCGATTAATGCATTTTGACGAAGGAAGGTGGATTTACCTGCCATATTGGGGCCGGTTAGTAGCCAAACCGGCTTATTGTCTTTGCCCCCAGCCGTAAGGTCGCAGTCATTCGCAACGAAATGACCCGCAGCATCTTTTTTTAAAGCCGTTTCAACAACGGGATGGCGTCCACCGGTTATCTTGAAATCCAGACCGTCTGTAAGTTTTGGGCGCACCCAGTTCTCGGCTATACATATATCGGCAAATGCAGACTGCACATCTATCTCTGCCAGCGCATGTGCGCAGTTACCTATTTCGGCGGCATGTTTTAATATATAGGTGGAAACCTCTGCAAAAACCTCTTTTTCAAGCTCCAGTATGCGGCCTGCAGCATTAAGAATTTTTGTTTCAAGCTTTGATAGTTCCATTGTGGTAAAGCGTACTGCATTTGCGGTGGTTTGACGGTGAATAAATATATCGGAGAATTGATCGCCAAGCATTTTGTCTGCATGTGTGGCCGGCGTTTCAATGAAATAACCCAATACGTTATTATGCTTGATCTTTAACGCATTGATTTTTGTAAGTTCAGTATATTCTGCCTGCAAGCCAAGAACAACTTTGCGCCCTTCATCGCGAAGTATGCGTAGTTCATCAAGTTCAGAATTATAGCCAACCTCTACAAATCCGCCATCACGTATAAGCAATGGAGGATCGTTTTTAACCGCGTTTTCAAGCAGGTCAATAATATGCTTATCGACATGTAAATTCCTGAATGTTTTGCCAAGATCCGCTGGAAGTTCTTTATCGGGAAATTCTGCTATAAACAGTTGCGCCTGAATAAGCCCGTTTTTAATCGCAACCAGATCTTTTGGGTTACCCCTGTCCAAAGATATTCGCGTCAATGCACGGCTGATATCAGGCACTTGTCTAAGTAACCCCCGTGCCAGTTCCCTTTTGTCGTGCCGCTTTGAAAAGAATGTCACGCTATCCAGCCGGTTATCAAGGCATGTGATATCGGTAGATGGATTTGTTAACCTGACTTCTAGTAGCCTTCCGCCGGCACCTGTTATTGTGCGATCAACCGCATGCAACAAAGAGCCGGACTTTTCGCCGGAAAGAGACCGTGTAAGCTCTAAGTTTCGCCGGGTCGCGGCATCAATATGAACACCTGCATTGCATTGTTCCAGTATGGGCGGCCGCAGTAATGGCAGGTTTCCCTTTTGGGTAATGTCCAAATAATCCACAATTGCGCCAAGACTGGACATTTGCGCGCGGCTGAAGCTGCCAAAACCGTCAAGCGTTTTAACATTGAATAGCCCGCATAGCCTTTTAATCGCCTGATCGCTATCAAAACTGGACCGTGATAATGGTGTCATAGAACACCCGTTATTTTCAATTTGCTCCTGAACGTCCAAATCAGCCGTCTCTGAAATCAAAACCTCTTTTGGGGCAAGTCGCGCAAGTAGCGCGCCAAGTTTTGAAGTATCACAAGATTGAACAAAGAAATCCCCGGTCGACACATCAACCCAAGCCAGCGCACAATCGCCACGTATGTTGGCGAAGCTGCACAGAAAGTTGTGTTGGCGGGCATTTAGCAGACTGTCCTCGGTTAATGTGCCGGGTGTAACGAGCCGGACAACGCCGCGTTTAACCACAGATTTCGATCCACGCTTTTTAGCTTCTGCCGGACTTTCCAACTGTTCGCATACTGCAACGCGAAAGCCTTTGCGAATAAGTGTTAAGAAATAACCTTCGGCGGCATGATGTGGGACGCCGCACATGGGAATGTCTTCGCCCAAGTGCTTGCCGCGTTTGGTAAGGGCAATGTCCAAAGCTTCGGCTGCATGAACCGCATCGTCAAAGAACATTTCATAAAAATCGCCCATACGGTAAAACAATAACGCATCCGGGTAATCCGACTTTATTTTCAGAAATTGTGCCATCATTGGCGTTACTGCGCTATTTGGTGCGGACACTGCTTACCCCCAAGGTCTTGCCTGGGGCAAGGATACTAAACACCTATTCAATGGGAAAGGGCTAACAGGAAAGTTTCTTGTAACTTGGGCAAAAACCCCGTAAAACTGATCGGATGGAATATAGTTTAACATTAAACTAAGTGGAAAATACGATGGTTGATAAACAAAAAATAACGGACGAAGAAGCTTTAATTTATCATATGGAGCCGAAACCGGGTAAAATTGAGATTATCCCATCAACTGCCATGGCAACACAAAGAGATCTTTCTTTGGCCTATTCCCCCGGTGTTGCCGCACCGGTGAATGCAATCGCCGAGAACCCTGAAACAGCGTATGATTATACCTCGAAGGGCAATATGGTCGCGGTTATTACAAATGGCACAGCAATATTGGGCATGGGAAATCTAGGCGCGCTTGCGTCCAAACCCGTGATGGAAGGTAAGTCGGTTCTGTTTAAGCGGTTTGCCGACGTGAACTCGATTGATATTGAGCTGGACACGGAAGATGCCGACGAATTTATCAACGCAGTGAAATTGATGGGCCCTAGCTTTGGCGGCATCAATCTGGAAGATATTAAGGCCCCTGAATGTTTCATTATCGAACAACAGTTAAAAGAATTGATGGACATCCCTGTTTTTCACGATGATCAGCATGGGACCGCAGTGATTTGCGCGGCGGGTCTTTTGAATGCGCTGAAAATTACCGGTAAAAAAATTGAAGACGTAAAGGTTGTTTTGAACGGTGCAGGTGCTGCCGGTATTGCATGTCTGGAACTGATCAAGGCAATGGGCGCCAAGCACGATAATTGCGTAATATGTGATACAAAAGGTGTGATTTACCAGGGACGTACGGAAGGTATGAACCAGTGGAAATCTGCCCATGCGATTGTAACCGATAAGCGTACATTGCTGGAAGCGATGACCGGTGCCGATGTTATGCTGGGCGTATCTGCCAAAGGCGCTGTTACACCGGAAATGGTCAAGGCAATGGCTCCAAATCCGGTGATTTTTGCAATGGCGAACCCAGATCCGGAAATAACACCGGAAGAGGCCCATGCCGTGCGTCCCGATGCAATTGTTGCAACTGGTCGTTCGGATTACCCGAACCAGGTAAATAATGTACTTTGTTTCCCATACCTTTTCCGTGGTGCATTGGATATTCACGCCCGTTCAATTAACGAGGAAATGAAAATTGCCTGTGCGCATGCATTGGCGGCACTGGCGCAAGAAGATGTTCCCGACGAAGTGGCGCTGGCATACGGCAAAAAACTGAAATTTGGCCCAGAATATATCATTCCCACGCCTTTTGATCCGCGCCTGATTCACATCATTCCCCCAGCCGTTGCCAAGGCCGGTATGGAAACCGGTGTTGCGCGGCGTCCGATCATAGATATGGATGCTTATGAGTTTGATTTGCGCTCACGGCTGGACCCTGTCGCATCTATTTTGCAGGCGATGTTCGTGCGGGCTAAAAGCATTCAGGCGCGGATGCTATTTGCCGAAGGCCATGATCCAAAGGTATTGAAAGCGGCTGTTACCTATGCGCGATCCGGTTTGGGTCAAGCTGTTGTTGTTGGCCGTGAGGCCGATATCAAGGTAAAGTTGGCTGAAGCGGGAATGGCTGATGCATTTGATGATATTGAAATCACCAATGCGGCCGTTTGTGAGCATTTAGAAACCTAAAAGGAATAGTTGTAAAACCTTTTGCAGAGCAAGCTTTATGATATGCTTTATGATAACAAGCAGGCATCGCGCTACCGCCATGTCTTTGCGGCCTAT
>DAOUQS010000073.1 GCA_030625465.1 Amylibacter sp.
GCTGCCTCGGCTTCACGCTTTTCGCGCTCGGCCTCTTCGGCCTTGGCTTTGGCCCGCTCTTCACGCTCTTTTTCGTCGCGCTCTTTGGCTTCAATTTCGGCGCGGCGAAGCTCACGCTCTTCAGCGCGGGCCTTTTCTTCGGCCTCGCGCTTGGCGGCATCTTCGACCTCGCGCGCTTTGGCGGCCTGAACTGCCTTCAACCGGCGATCCATTTCCGTGTCAGAAATGCCCGCCGGACGCCGCGATGGATTGCTGCTTACAGAACTGGGCGCGCCCGATGGCTTGCCGCCACCCGGCTTGGGAACCATCACGCGCTTGCGCTTGGTTTCCACCACGACATTCTTGGTCCGCCCATGGCTGAAACTTTGTTTCACGTTCCCCGGACGGGAACCCCCGCTCAGACCCAATGTCTTTTTGCCGTCACTATCGCTCATCTAGCTTCTTATCCTTCCGTGCGGCCCTTGCCGCCATCCGTTTCGCGCATGCCTTGCAGACGCTGCGCCTCCTCTACAACACGTTTGGTGAGTCCACCAGTACCCAGCGCCGCATGAATCACAGTTTGGCGTCCAAATGCCATTCCAAGCTCATCCGCCGTCAACCAACCGATATAGCTGCCAAAATGTGGCGTGCTGAGTTTTGATTTACCCCGGCCCGAGCCATCGACCGCCTGGATCAGCACCTGGGCCTCTTCCATCATCAGCCAGCTTTTGACCTTTTCGTAGCCTGTCACCGCCTTACCCGATTTTCGGGCCAGCGAAATCAGCGTCACCACACGGGCAACCAGCTGTTTTTCAATCTCATCAACAAGGCCGTCAGGCACCTGAACCGGCTGTTTCAACCCGCGCGCAAACAGTTTTTTGTCCACCGCGCGCTGCAATGCCGCGCGCTGCGAGGCCACATAGACCCCACGCCCCGGCAGTTTGCCCAGAATATCAGGCACAACCTGACCGTCCGGCCCCGCCACAAAGCGGATCAGCCCATATTTCGGCTGTACCTCGCCCGTGGCAATGCACTTGCGGTTGGGACCATCATCGTGATCCTTGGAAACGCCACCGCGACCCATGTTCAAACCCACCGGGGCCTGAGATCAGGCCCCGACCTCCTGCTGCTCAGCATCAGGGTCGGTGTCGGGGTTTTCTTCCTCATCAGGTTCCAGATCAGCCGGATCAACCCAGCCCAGCAAGATACGTGCGTTCATCACCAAGTTTTGCGCCTCTTCCAGTGACATATCAAAGGGTTCAAGAATACCATCATCCTTGACCCGCTCACCATTGTCGGTGGTCCAGCCGCCGGCCAGTTCCCAATCGGCGCAAGTGGCAAAATCGTCCAGCGTTTTCACGCCGTCCTTGGCCAGTGCTTCGATCATTTGCGGTGTCAGACCTTCGTAGTTTATCAGGCTATCCTCGACACCCAGTTTACGGGCATTTTCCAAAGCCTCCTTGGCCTTCGCCTCAAGATAATCACGCGCACGGGCCTGCAATTCCTTGCCGGTGTCGTCGTCAACGCCTTCGATCACCAACAATTCGTCAATCTCGACATAAGCGACTTCTTCGAGGCTCGAGAATCCTTCAGCGACCAGAAGCTGCGCAAAGAATTCATCCAGATCAAGTGCGTCCATGAACAGCTTGGTGCGGGTTTCGAACTCTGCCTGCCTGCGCGAGCTTTCTTCTTCCTCGGTAATGATGTCGATATCAAGCCCGGTCAGTTGCGACGCCAGCCGTACGTTCTGGCCACGTCGGCCAATCGCCAGACTCAGCTGCTCCTCGGGAACCACAACTTCGATCCGCTCGGCCTCTTCATCCAGAACAACCTTGGACACTTCGGCCGGTTGCAATGCGTTCACCAGGAAGGTCGGCTGATCTTCGTTCCATGGGATGATATCAATCTTTTCGCCCTGCAATTCGTTCACCACGGCCTGCACGCGCGATCCACGCATACCCACACAAGCGCCAACCGGATCAATCGAACCGTCATAAGAAATCACGGCAATCTTGGCGCGTGAACCTGGATCACGGGCAACGGCCTTGATCTCAATGATGTTGTCGTAAATCTCGGGTACTTCCATCCTGAACAGCTCGGCCATGAACTCGGGCGCCGTCCGGCTCAGGAAAATCTGTGGGCCACGCGGCTCGCGACGCACGTCCTTAATATAACACCTGATCCGGTCATTGGGCCGATAGCTTTCACGGCCAATTTTTTCATTGCGACGCAAAATTGCTTCGCCAGCACCCACATCGACGATGACGTTGCCATATTCCTCGCGCTTGACCAGACCATTGATGATGGTCCCGGCACGATCCTTGAATTCCTCGAACTGACGATCCCGCTCGGCTTCGCGGATTTTCTGCAGGATCACCTGCTTGGCTGATTGTGCCGCGATCCGGCCCATTTCCACCGGGGGCACCTCTTCGATGAACTGATCGCCGACTTTGGGATCATCCAGATACAGCTTGGCATCCTCAACCGTGAATTCGGCCTGATAATTCTCAAGCTCTTCGGCCTCGACCACTGTGCGCACCCGGGTAAACGTCGCGCGACCGGTCTTGCGGTCAATCGCCACGTGAATATCCATCTCAGCGCCATAACGGCTTTTGGCAGCGCGGGCGAGGCTCTCTTCCATCGCTTCGATAACCAAACCGGGTTCGATCATCTTCTCGCGGGCCACGGCCTCGGCGGTTTGCAACAGCTCAAGCTGGTTTGCAGAGGTGATTGCCATCTATTCGTTCTCCCCTTCGGGCCCTTCGGCCGCGATTTCGTCAAATTCATCTTCGTTCAAGGTGCCGGCCGCTTTTCGCTGGCGCAGCATTTCCTTGATCAACTCGTCCGTCAACAGCAGCTTGGCATCGCTTAACCAGTCAAAGTTAAGGCCAATGGTGCCTTCGTCAACGTTGATCAGCACGTCTTCGCCCTCAACACCCGCCAGCACACCTTTGAACCGCCGCCGCCCGCCGTGCAACTCTTCGGTTTCCAGCTTGGCCTCATAGCCTTCGTAGGTGGCAAAGTCCTTAAGCCGCGTCAAAGGCCGGTCAATTCCCGGGCTGGACACCTCAAGCGTATAGGTATCCAAAATCGGGTCTTCAACATCGAGCGTCGCACTAATGGCGGTCGAAATCTTGGCGCAATCATCGACCTCAATCCCGCCACCGGGTTTATCGGCCATAACCTGCAATGTGGTCGCCTTGCCCGACATCAGACGTACCCGCACCAGTTCATAGCCCATATCTTCAAGCACGGGGATAATGATCCCGGCCATCCGTTGGTCAATCGCAGCTTTGGCAATCAGGTCGTTGGTCATTTTATCCATCTGGTGTGTTAGGCACAAAAAAACGGGCGCGCGGCCCGTTGTCTAATCCGGTGGGCTCTGGGTGTGGACCCCAGCGCGCCGCTGTTGAAAGGGCATATAGACCGGGTTGGGTGAGTCTGCAAGGGGTGTATTCAGGTACGTTTGCGGGTCTTTGGCAAATCTTTGGCTTCTTTCGCCAATGCCTGAATGGATTGGTCGGCCTGATCATGGCGTAATTGTTTCTGGGCTTCCTTGAATTTGGCAAAGTGGGCAAACGCCTTTCTGTCAGCATCCATCTTATTCACCTGACCACCGTCGGACAAAACAACCCGATTGAGGCCCGACAGTTGCGCGTCCAGCAGTGTCTCGGCATCCTTGATGACAACCAGCCTGCCAATTTCTGCCTGATCTTCAAAAATATCTAGCAGCAGGCTTGTCAGCCGGTTCAGTTCCTTAATTTCCGCCTCTGCCAAATAATTCTTTGAGACTGTTACGTCACTTTTGCGAATATTGTCGTGCGGCCATGTTTGCAGTCCCATGTTTGGGGCTTTGATATCCGCCCGCGACATAACCACTTCGGCGGGCGTTTGCGATGTTACGGCAAAGACCAGTTTAGCCTGAGTGTGTTTGTAGAAATTGAGCGTTGTAGCTGATCCCGCGTCATAGTCCTGACACATGGCGCAAATTCTGCTCAGCTCGCGATAGACATTCGCCTCATCCGAACGGATGTCGCGAATAATGTCGCGTAGTTCTTTAATCCGGTCCGCGTTTTCCGAGTTCTTGAGGCGTACGGAATCTACGACAAAACCCTTTCGGGCGTATTGGACCAAAACACCGGTCGCCCACCGTCGAAAAACCGTCGCCTGCTTGGAAGAGACTCTATATCCAACAGAAATGATCAGATCCAGATTGAAGATCGAAACCGGTTTTGTAGAATGAGCAATGTGCATTTTTTGCACATTGCTACCTTCGTCCAGTTCACCATCAGAAAACACCCCACTGATGTGCTTGGATATTACGCTACGATCCCGCCCAAACAACGCAGCAATCTGTGCCTGCGTCATCCAAAGGGTTTCTCCTTCAAATCGGATGTCTAACCGCATACCCTTGTCCGATCCGTAGACCAGAAAATGATCCCCGGTCGTATCATCCTCGACTAAGTGGATTGGTTCATTCCTGTCATCACTCACAACGAATCTGCCTTGCTGCCATTTTGGAACATAATAGCAACATTTGAATGGATGAAAACCCGCGGTCTATGCCCGCGTCATCCACCATCTCTCAGCAATCCGCCCATCATCAAGCCCGGATTGCCCACCAATCCGCCCCGGCACCCCGACCCCGTGACGCGCCGCCAAAGCCATATCCTGCGCTGACGGGAAATAATAAAACTCGCCCCGCCCCAACAGCCCATCTGGCAGTGGTAAAGCCGCCACATCCACATGCCCATCCCGCAATGCCTCAGCGCGGATATCGGCGCGGGGGATGACGATAATCTCAATCGACTCGGCCCAACCGGCCAACCCGTCCTTATAGTGACGCGCAACCCGGTGCCCCAGAAAATGCCTATCCTCCTGCATCCGTCCAACACGGTACAGTCCGGTTCCAACCCATCCATCCATCTGACCGTCCGGTGACATGATCAAATTCGGATCTGCCAATAAATACGGCAGGTCAGGATTGCCCTGCGCCAACTCCAGCCGAACCTGCAAACGCCCGATCACTTCGGCCTTGAACCCCTTCACCTCAAGCGATGCCACGACATGCCCAGCCTCAAACGCCGTGCCATCGTGAAAATTCACCCCGTCGCGCAGATCAAACAGCCAAGTCCGGGCCTCCGCATCACCCTTCCAACCGGTCGCCAATTCGCCACGCAACGCCCCGTCTGGCGCAATCTCGGTCAGCGTATCAAACACAGCACCGCGCGCCACACGGGTCAGCCCGTCGTCTTCACGCGCCACGGCCAACCGCAGACGTCCACCAGCCACCGGAGCCGCCGACAATGACACCCCCGTCGCCGTCAACAACGCCGCCGCTGCACCCGAGGTGAACAATGCACGCCGATCAATCCGGGTCATGTCACCACCTCGGCAATCTCATCCATCACCCTGACAAGCTCTGCACTGATCCCGGGTTCCGACTGCGCGTGCCCGGCATTGCGGATCATCCGCATCTCACCGGCGGGCCAAAGTTCATTGATCTTCCAGGCCGAAACCGGCGGGCAGATCATATCGTACCGCCCCTGCACAATCGCGCCGGGAATATGCGAAATCCGGGCCATGTTGGCCAGTATCTGCCCATCAACCTGCAAAAACCCCTTGTTCATGAAGTAATGGTTCTCAAGCCGCGCAAATGCCCGGGCATACTCTCCCGGGCTTTCCCCGGACCGGCCACTTGAATGGATCGAGGCCAATGCATTCTCCCATGCCGACCACGCCCGGCCATATTTGATCTCTTGCGCCCTATCCCCGGAAAACAACCGTTTGTGATAGGCGGCAATCAAGTCATCCCGCTCACCCTCAGGTATCAACGCCACAAACCGCGCCCATGTTTCGGGCCAGAATTTCCCCGCCCCGCCGCCGTAAAACCAGTCCAGCTCAGCTTGCGTCATCAGGAACACACCGCGCAGGATCAAATGTCGCACCCGGTCAGGATGGGTCTGGGCATAGACCAGCGCCAGCGTCGCCCCCCAGCTGCCGCCAAACGCCATCCAGCTTTTGATCCCCAGCAACACGCGGATTTTCTCGATATCATCAACCAGATGCCAAGTTGTGTTGTCCTCAACCGACGCATACGGCCTTGAACGCCCACATCCGCGCTGATCAAACAGAATCACCCGGTAAACAGATGGGTCGAAATACCGCCGCATTGCCGGGCTGCATCCACCCCCGGGGCCGCCATGCAGAATCACAACAGGCACACCCTTGGGGTTACCGCATTGTTCTACATATATTTTATGCCCTTGCCCCACGTCTATCATCCGCTGATCGAACGGCTCGACCGGTGGGTAAAGAAACTGAACTGCGCGCTTTTGATCCGGGTATTTGTCCATTACAGACCTATATATATGGTAGTACGCATAAGAGTACATGGAGACGGAAATGCAAGCCTCTCACACAACAGTTGATACAGTTGATCCGGCCGAAGTCGCCAAATTCGAGGCAATGGCCGCCGAATGGTGGGATCCGAACGGCAAATTCAAACCGTTGCACATGCTGAACCCCTGCCGTCTGGACTATATCACCAGCCAGATCGCCGGGGAATTTGACCGTGACTTGGCCACACCCCTGCCGTTCAAAGGCCTGCGTATCCTCGACATCGGCTGTGGCGGCGGGTTGCTGTCGGAACCGATGGCGCGTCTGGGGGCCGAGGTCGTGGGGGCAGACGCCGCCGCCGGCAACCTGCCGGTCGCGCGCATCCACGCAGAGCAATCCGGGCTGACCATCGATTATCGCTTTGACACCGCAGAGGCGCTGGCGGCTGCGGGCGAACAATTCGACGTGGTGCTGAATATGGAAGTGGTCGAACATGTGGCCGACCCACTGGCGTTCCTGACTGCCTGCTTTGAGTTGCTAAGGCCCGGCGGATTGATGCTGTGTTCCACCATCAACCGCAATCCCAAGTCCTTTGCCATGGCCATCATCGGCGCCGAAGTGATCATGCGCTGGTTGCCGCGTGGCACCCACGATTGGTCCAAGTTCATCACCCCGGATGAGTTGTGCGGGTTGCTGACTGAGGCCGGTCTAGAGGTGGTTGACCGCAAGGGTTTTGTGTTCAATCCGGTAAGTTGGGCTTGGCGTATTTCGGATCGGGATTTGAGTGTGAATTATGTTGTGGCGAGTTTGAGGCTTTAGGAAATTACAGGAGTCTGACGCGCCATTCCTTCTCAACTTTGACATTCACAGCGCATTTTTTACATTTCAACTCCACGCCATCATAGAGTTTGTTCGCGGGAAAATTATTGCGCTCACTACAAGCCGGGCACGTAAAATTCTGAAATAGCCGGAAAAACTTCCATTCTCCATCTTTGTTTTCAGCACCGAACATCGCACCACATCCTGCGCAGGTTGCTTTACCTTCCTTCTCTAACAGGCTTTCACGGCGCTTTATTTCGAAACCACAGAAGCAAGTTACAGTATACCCCGGGTCATCGAACATCCGAATTTTGTTGACGAATTGGGGGCAATGGATTCTGCTTGGGGGTATGATCGTGCCTAATTTTCTTACTTCCGAAGAGCGTGTTGAACTCGAAGGCTGCGTGCGCCGCCAAAGGGAAGATCACGGGATTGCCCGTCGGGCAAATGCCATGCTGCTCTTGGACAAAGGGAAGTCCTGCGCGCAAATTGCAGAGTTCCTTTATCTGGACGATGACACGATCCGAGGTTGGTTCAAAACCTTCCAGAAAGTCGGCTGGGATGTCCTCGCCCTCGATGGATGGCAGGGTGGGCAGTCGCGCATGACTTCGGATCAGCAAGAAGCCTTGTGCGCATGGCTTGATGAGCGGTTTTGCCGTTCGGCGGTTGAGATCAGGGCCCATATCGCAGGTCAGTTCGGCCTGCACTATTCCCATTCCGGGTGCTTAAAGCTCCTGCGTCGGCTGGGGTTTGAATATCGCAAGCCAAAACCGCTACCGCGCGTGGCAGACGAGGCCGCTCAGGCGAAATTCATCGCATTTTATGAAGACCTGATGAACACCCTGCCCGCTGATGAAGCCGTCTATTTTGCTGACGCTGTCCACCCCGAGTATCAGGCCAAGCCTGCCTTCGGGTGGGTGCGAATAGGATCAAACCCAGCCATCAAAACCACTGCAGGTCGGGGGCGGGTCAATATCCACGGCGCGGTGTGTTTGGAGAATTTTGACGCGCCTTTTGTGGAGCCGGTCACTGTGGATGGGATAAGCGCGACACAGCTTCTGGCCAAGATTGAAGCCAATAACCCGGACAAATCCAAAATCCATATCATATGGGACAACGCCCGATACCATCGATGCAAAACCGTCCGACGATGGCTCGCTCGCCCTGATTGTCGTATTCATCTGGTCCAGTTACCCGCTTACTGCCCTCACTTGAACCCCATCGAGAGATTGTGGGCCGTCATGCACGCCCATGTGACGCACAACCAGTTCTACGCTACCCAGAAGCAGTTCGCGGATGCAATTTTGCAATTCCTTCGTGAAACCATCCCTATGAAATGGCGTGATTTCCGCAGCAAGG
>DAOUQS010000334.1 GCA_030625465.1 Amylibacter sp.
GAAATGCAGGAAGCCGAAGAAGAATTAAGCGGAATGGCCGATGAATCAATCACTTGGCGTATCCAGCAAGCGACCGAGGCACGCAACAAGGCGACAAAAACCGACTATGGAAATGAAGATAACAGTGATGATGGCGACGAAAACCTGTCTGAAAACCTGCAAAAAATGCTGGATGATCAGATTTGGGTAAAGAAAAAGTCATAATGCCATTGCGAATCGTTGATTCGCAGTGTTGATTCGCACCGAATACAGGTGATTCGTTTAATCCTTACCCGGAGTAAGAAATGGCAGCTAAAGATACCGCGCAAAGCAAGAACGAACAGGCCGAAGGCGCCTCTTCAATCTCTGACAACAGCCAGGCAAGCATCAAGAAAATGATTTCAGTCGCGCGGGCGCGCGGCTACATCACCTATGATGAATTGAACGAAGTTCTGCCACCCGATCAGGTTTCTTCCGAACAAATCGAAGATGTGATGTCGATGCTATCCGAAATGGGCATCAACATTATCGAAGGCGATGATGTCGAAGAAGACGGACCGCGCGATCTGACGGTTGTCGAAGCCGACAAAAAAGAGCTGGCGCTTGCCAATACAGGTGAGGCCAAGCTGGATCGTACTGACGATCCGGTGCGCATGTACCTGCGCGAAATGGGCTCGGTTGAATTGCTGTCGCGTGAAGGCGAAATTGCGATTGCCAAACGCATCGAAGCGGGGCGCAACACAATGATTGCCGGGCTTTGCGAAAGCCCGCTGACATTTCAGGCGATCACCATCTGGCGCGAAGAGCTGCTGGACGAAGAAATTCTTCTGCGCGATGTGATTGATCTGGAAACCACCTTTGGCGAAACCATGGAAGACGGCGACGTCGTTCCGGTTGCCAGCACACTGGGGTCAACCCCGGCGAACATGAAGGTGGCCCCGGTCAAAAAAGAACCTGAAGCCGCGGTTGATGCCGACGGCAATCCGTTAAGCACTGACGATGATGACGACGATGAAGATGAAGCCGCAAACCTGTCGCTGGCCGCGATGGAAGAAGCGCTGAAACCACAGGTGCTGCAAACTCTAGCGAAAATCGCGAAAAGCTACACCAAGCTTGCCCAGATGCAAGATGTGCGCATATCGGCGACGTTGAACGAAGACGCGTCCTTTTCCAGCAAGGAAGAAAAGGCCTATCAACGCCTGCGCACCAAGCTGGTTGAACAGGTCAATGCCCTGCACTTCCACAACAACCGTATTGAAGCGCTGATTGACCAGCTTTACGGCATCAACCGTAAAATCATGTCGCTGGATAGCGGCATGGTCAAACTGGCCGATCAGTCACGCATCAACCGCCGCGAATTTATCGACGCTTACCGTGGTCGCGAACTGGATCCGATGTGGATGGACGATATTGCGGCATTACCGGGACGTGGCTGGGCGACATTTGTTGATAAATACCGCGAAAAAGCCGAAGCGATCCGTGAAGAAATGGCGCAAGTCGGCCAGTATGTGGGTGTGGATATTCCCGAATACCGCCGTGTTGTGAACCAAGTGCAAAAGGGTGAAAAAGAAGCCCGCGCCGCGAAGAAAGAAATGGTCGAGGCCAACCTGCGTCTGGTTATTTCAATCGCTAAAAAGTACACCAACCGTGGTTTGCAATTCCTTGATCTTATTCAGGAAGGTAATATCGGCTTGATGAAAGCCGTGGATAAATTCGAATACCGCCGTGGCTATAAATTCAGCACTTACGCCACATGGTGGATCCGCCAGGCAATCACGCGTTCCATCGCCGATCAGGCCCGCACCATCCGTATTCCGGTGCATATGATCGAGACCATCAATAAACTGGTGCGCACAGGCCGCCAGATGCTGCATGAAATCGGCCGTGAACCGACACCGGAAGAACTGGCTGCAAAACTGCAAATGCCGCTGGAAAAAGTCCGCAAGGTGATGAAAATTGCCAAAGAACCGATTTCACTGGAAACCCCCATCGGCGATGAGGAAGACAGCCAACTGGGTGATTTCATCGAGGATAAAAACGCCATCCTGCCGCTGGACAGTGCCATTCAGGGCAACCTGAAAGAAACCACAACCCGCGTGCTGGCATCCCTGACCCCGCGCGAAGAACGC
>DAOUQS010000002.1 GCA_030625465.1 Amylibacter sp.
TGTAATGCCCTGCCATGCAGTGCTTGGCTTTTGAAAGGATTGCCGCTTAAATGAGCACCCGGAGCGGCACTAAAGCGTGACAGGACCAATGTCAAACAAGACATGGGAAAGCCGTGGAATATCAAAAAACCAAGCCGTTTATTTTTTGCGGCGCGTCCATACTATAGACATACCCTATTGCCCGAACCCTGCAACCATTCATGAAGAAAATCGCATTTGTATCATTTCAGGTGGCGCATGGGCGCACAGTGTTTTATAACGGTTGGCAACTTAACCATCAAAGCAGATTATCGTGAAACTTGACCAAAACCCGCACCGCTTACGCAAAGACCGTGAAAAAATCCTGGAAATTGCCATAGGCCGTGAAGTGCGCGCGCGCCGCTTGCAACAATCCATGACTGTTGCCGATCTGGCGAAACGGACCGGCTTGTCGATCGGTATGTTGTCCAAGATTGAAAACGGCAACACCTCGCCTTCGCTTACGACAATCCAGATGCTTGCAAATGCATTAAGCCTGCCGATAACCACATTTTTTCGACAGTTCGAAGAAAGCCGGCTGGCGGTGTATACAAAATCGGGCGAAGGTGTGGAACTGGACCGTGCAGGCACCCGTGCAGGCCATCAATACAATCTGCTTGGCCACATCGGTGCGAACGCAAGCGGTGTGACTGTAGAGCCTTATTTGATCACCCTGTCGACCGAGGCTGATGTGTTTCCGACTTTCCAGCACGACGGCATAGAAACCATCTACATGCTGGAAGGCGAAGTGGACTATCGCCACGGCGACAACGTGTATCCGCTGAAACCCGGCGATACTTTGTTCTTTGATGCCGATACACCACATGGCCCCAAAACCCTTGTTAGCCTGCCCGCAAAATATCTGTCAGTCATTTCGTATACACAAAATACTTAGACAAATATCCGGTATTTGACCGATTGGTTTTAACTGGTCACACTTGGTTTCCCGTACTTTTACATGCCGATGATTAGCGCATCTTTCCGGTGCCGCTATCGCGACATTCCCTGCCATATTTAAAACTTTTCTTGACAGGTAGCGGCCTTTAGACGCAAACTATGGTTAATATTTATTTACTACGAGGCAACACGCAAAACTTTATCAATCAAAAGGGGAAAAGAAATGGATGGTAACTTAAATGCCATAACAACCATTTTTACCGAGTTTTATTACTGGGTAACGGTGGTGTTTATGTTTTTGATACATGTGGGATTCTGCATGTATGAGGTCGGCGCAAGCCGTCGAAAAAACCACATGCACACATTAATGAAAAATATAATGATCATACCATTGGTCACAATCACATTTTTCTTCTTCGGTTGGTGGATTTACTGGGCTTTCCCACATTTCCCGATAATCGGTTCAATAAACTGGGAAGCAGGGGCAGCCAACACACCGTGGTCTCCCAATATGGCGACAGAGTTAAGCGACCGTATAACGGGCGTTTTCTGGGCCGCATTCCTGTTGTTCTCATGGACAGCCGCTTCCATCGTTTCGGGCTCGGTTATTGAACGTATCAGGTCGTCTGCACTTTGGGTTCACGCGGTTCTGATCGGTTCTGTATTCTGGATAATAGATGCGGCTTGGGGCTGGCACTGGGATGGCTGGATGGTTCATGTGCTGGGCTACCATGATGCCTATGCATCCGGCGTTATCCACGCGGTTGCAGGTGGTTATGCACTGGGCGTTCTTGTGGTACTTGGCCCGCGTATTGGCAAGTTTGCCAAAGACGGCACACCGCGTGATATACCACCGCATAATCCTTGGATGGTCACCGTTGGCCTGTTCCTGATCTATACAGGCTTCTGGGGTTTTTACGCGGCATGTAATGTTCCATTGATCTCGCCCGAAGTTATCGGCGGTGAAATCACCGGCACCACATGGACGGCTACGAACATCTATCTTGGGCCAACCACGCTTGGTGCGATTACCTTTAACTTCCTGATGTCCCTATCCGGCGGCTTGATGGCAACCTACATTGTTTCCAAAGGCGATGCCTTCTGGACATTCTCGGGTGGCTTGGCTGGTATTATCGGCGCATCCGCAGGTAATGATCTGTATCACCCGATACAGGCAATGCTGATCGGTGCCGTTATTCCGGTGATTGCTTACAAGCTGCACTACTGGGTCGAAAACCGTTTCAAAATCGACGATGCGGTTGGCGCGGTTGCGGTTCACGGATACTCTGGCTTCATGGGCGTTGTCGTTGCAGGCTTCGTTCTATGGGGTGCACCGTCATCACCATATGAAGGTTATGCGGCGATCAACCCGCTGGGCCAGTTTCTTGGTGCTATAATCATGTTCTTCGTACTTGGTTTCTGTCCGGCATATGTTGTCGCTCGGATACAAGCCGCACGCGGAACATTACGCATACCACCGGAAGTGGAACTGCAAGGTCTAGATTTTGCAGAACACCATGCCTATGAAGAAGCGGTCGCGGAAATCACTGCGCACCATCATGATCACCTTAACTCTAACTCATAAGGAGGAATAAAATGTCTACTATAGGATATGAAAACTGGGCCGTTGATTTGGCCGACGTCGGGGCGATTTACCCCTTCCAGGGGCTCGAGGTACCAATGGTCATCGCAGGTGTGGCGTTTTGGTTATGGTGGCACATAATCCAGTCGCGCCGTGAAACAGCACACATGGAAAAAGTGATGAAAATGGGTGATCCGGAAAAAATTGCCAAAATGCTTGATCGCTACTAAAATTTCATAAATAATAAAAAGCGCCAGAATTTCGGCGCTTTTTATTTGCCTGTAGTGAATAATTGTTTCTTTACAGTTGAATCGTTTTTTAATAAGTGCTAAATTACATATGAATTTAATGAAGGAGTAACAGTGATGTGTGGCATCGTAGGACTGTTCCTGAAAGACAAAAAACTGGAACCTGAACTTGGCAATATGTTGACGGATATGCTGATCACCATGACCAATCGCGGCCCGGACAGTGCCGGCATTGCAATCTACGGTACAGATGCGGATGATAACAGCAAATTAACCGTTCAGTCTGACAATCCTGCAAAGGATTTCAAAGGCCTGAAAAAGGCGATTAAAAAAGCCACAGGGGTTAAAATATCATTAACCAAAAAAGACACACATGCGATTCTGGAAATGCCCACCGATGATATGGATGCGGTGCGCGCGGCCCTGAAACAGGTGCGCCCCGATATCCGCGTGATGAGCGCGGGCGACACCATTGAAATATACAAAGAAATCGGCCTGCCCAAAAATGTAGCGGAACGGTTCGACATCCGGTCCATGTCCGGCACCCACGGCATCGGCCATACCCGTATGGCCACCGAATCCGCGGTCACAACTTTAGGCGCGCATCCGTTTTCAACCGGAACCGATCAATGCCTGGTCCACAACGGCTCTTTATCCAACCACAACAGCCTGCGCCGCAAACTGCGCCGTGACGGGGTGAACATTGAAACCGAAAACGACACCGAAGTTGGTGCGGCTTATCTAACATGGAAAATGCAGCACGGCAGCACCTTGGGCGAGGCACTGGAAAGCAGCCTTGATGACCTTGATGGGTTCTTTACCTTCGTTGTCGGCACCAAAGACGGCTTTGGCGTGGTACGTGACCCCATCGCCTGCAAACCCGCCGTGATGGCTGAAACCGATCAATATGTTGCATTCGGATCAGAATATCGCGCATTGGTAAATCTGCCCGGCATCGAAGACGCCCATGTATGGGAACCCGAACCCGCAACCGTTTATTTCTGGAAACATTGATATGCAAAGTTTTGACCTAGAAACCGAAGGGCTGCGCAAACTGAACTCCAGCCTGCACGCGCAAAACAATGACACTAACCAGACCGCTTGGGAAATCATCAACCCCAAAGGCAGCCACGCGATTGCTGTCGGCCTGGACGCCCCGATTGAGGTAACGGTTCTTGGCTCTACCGGCTATTATTGCGGCGGTATGAACAAGCAGGCAACCGTACACGTCAAAGGCTCGGCAGGGCCAGGTGTTGCCGAAAATATGATGTCGGGCAAAGTCGTTATTGATGGTGACGCCAGTCAATATGCAGGTGCCACCGCGCACGGCGGTTTGCTGGTGATCAAAGGTAACGCCTCATCGCGTTGCGGCATTTCGATGAAAGGCGTCGATATTGTCGTACACGGCAACATCGGTCACATGTCGGCGTTTATGGCGCAATCAGGCAACTTGGTCGTACTTGGCGATGCCGGTGATGCATTAGGTGACAGTCTGTATGAAGCGAACCTTTTCGTGCGCGGCACCGTGAAAAGCCTG
Source organism: Amylibacter sp. (assembly GCA_030625465.1). Lineage (GTDB taxonomy): Bacteria > Pseudomonadota > Alphaproteobacteria > Rhodobacterales > Rhodobacteraceae > Amylibacter. Next base: position 4,283 of record DAOUQS010000002.1, read on the forward strand.
GGCGCCGATTGCATCAAAAAAGACATGCGCCCCGAGCATCTGGAAATTCTGACCCGTCTTCTGGCCGAGGCCGAAGCGGATGCGAAACCCGAAGAATTCACCCGCTATGGCTCTGCCCGCGAGCTATACAATTTCGACATTGATAATGCGTCGGCATATTAGGGGATAAAAATGACAGATAAACCAGACAATACCGCTCCGCGCACAGTGCCGATCCAATCGGCCACTTTCTCTAATCCGGTAAACGCGGAAATTCGCCGTGCAGCCGCAACCGGCATATACGATATTCGCGGTGGCGGTTCAAAACGCAAAGTTCCGCATTTCGATGACTTGCTGTTTCTGGGCGCATCCATTTCACGCTACCCGTTGGAAGGTTATCGCGAAAAATGTGAAACCAAGGTAACACTTGGCACCCGCTTTGCCAGCAAACCGATCGAACTGGATATACCGATCACCATCGCGGGCATGTCATTCGGATCTTTATCCGGCGCCGCAAAAGAGGCCTTGGGACGCGGTGCCACAATGGCAGGCACGTCAACCACAACAGGTGACGGCGGCATGACCGAAGAAGAACGCGGCCATTCCAACAAACTGATCTATCAATACCTGCCGTCCAGATACGGCATGAACCCCGATGATTTGCGCCGCTGTGACGCCATCGAAATCGTTGTCGGTCAAGGTGCTAAACCGGGCGGTGGCGGCATGTTGCTGGGCCAGAAGATCAGCGACCGCGTCGCGGAAATGCGCAACCTGCCAAAGGGCATCGACCAGCGCTCTGCCTGTCGGCACCCCGACTGGACAGGCCCCGACGATCTGGAGATTAAAATTCTGGAGCTGCGTGAAATTACCAACTGGGAAAAACCGATTTACATCAAAATCGGCGGTGCGCGCCCCTATTTCGACACCATGCTTGCAATTAAAGCAGGGGCCGATGTTATTGTTCTGGACGGCATGCAAGGCGGCACCGCTGCGACGCAAGATGTGTTCATCGAACATGTCGGCCAACCAATTCTGGCCTGTATCCGCCAATCCGTAGAAGCCTTGCAGGAACTGGATATGCACCGCGAAGTGCAACTGGTTGTATCGGGTGGTATCCGTGGTGGTGCCGACGTTGCCAAAGCTTTGGCCCTTGGGGCCGATGCGGTGGCCATCGGCACAGGTGCCCTGGTGGCACTGGGCGATAATGACCCGCGCTGGGAAGATGAATATCAAAAGCTGGGAACAACAGCAGGTGCCTATGATGACTGGCACGAAGGCAATGACCCTGCCGGTATCACCACACAAACCCCAGAGCTGATCAAACGCTTTGATCCTGTGGCAGGTGGTCGGCGTTTGTCAAATTACCTTAAAGTGATGACGCTGGAAGCCCAGACCATTGCACGCGCATGTGGTAAAAACCACATCCATAATCTGGAACCGGAAGATCTGGTCGCCCTGACAATGGAAGCCGCCGCAATGGCACGCATCCCGCTTTCAGGCACCGACTGGTGGCCAGGAAAACCGGGAACAAGTTTTTAAAAGATAGACAAAGACGAACATGGAAAAGGAACAACGACCATGACGATAGATCTGGCAGCCTTCGCAAAAGACAAAGGCGTTAAATATTTTATGATCTCATACACCGATCTATTCGGTGGCCAACGCGCCAAGCTGGTGCCGGCGCAAGCGATTGCCGGCATGCAAAAAGACGGCGCCGGCTTTGCGGGGTTTGCAACCTATCTGGATTTAACCCCCGCACACCCCGATATGCTGGCCGTGCCTGACCCCTCTTCTGTCATCCAGCTGCCGTGGAAACCCGATGTGGCCTGGGTTGCGGGCAACTGTATGATGAACGATAAAACCGTTGACCAGGCGCCGCGCAATGTACTGAACAAACTAGTCGCCGAAGCCGCCGAAATGGGCCTGAATGTAAAAACCGGCATCGAAGCGGAATTCTTTTTGCTAACCCCGGACGGCAGCCAAATCTCGGATGAATACGATACCGCAGGCAAGCCGTGCTATGATCAGCAGGCCGTAATGCGCCGTTATGATGTGATCGCCGAGATTTGTGATTACATGTTGGAAATGGGCTGGAACCCCTATCAAAATGACCATGAAGATGCCAATGGGCAGTTCGAAATGAACTGGGATTTCGACGATGCGGTTGTAACCGCCGACCGTCATTCATTCTTCAAATTCATGACAAAATCCGTAGCCGAGAAACACGGCTTCCGCGCCACATTCATGCCCAAACCAATCGAGGGGCTGACAGGCAACGGTTGCCATGCCCATATCTCGGTTTGGGACACTAAAACCGGTAAAACCAACGTGTTTGCCACGGACAAAGGCGAAGGCCAAACCGGTGAGCTGGGCCTTTCGGAACAGGGCCGCGCATTTCTGGGCGGCATTATGAAACACGCCTCTGCCTTGGCCGCGATCACCAACCCGACGGTGAACAGCTATAAGCGTATCAATGCGCCACGTACAATTTCAGGCGCGACATGGGCACCCAATACGGTCACATGGACAGGCAACAATCGCACCCACATGGTGCGCGTCCCCGGCCCCGGACGGTTTGAATTGCGGCTGCCTGATGGCGCGGTTAACCCGTACCTGTTGCAGGCGATCATTATAGCTGCCGGCCTTGACGGTATCCGTACCAATGCAGACCCCGGCCCGCGTTATGATATTGATATGTATGCCGAAGGTCATAAGATTAAAGACGCGCCAAAACTGCCGCTGAATATGCTGGATGCCCTGCGATATTATGACGAAGATACATCCCTGAAAGCCGCCATGGGGGAAGAGTTTTCAGCCGCTTATCTGAAGCTGAAACATGCGGAATGGAATGAATTTTGCACCCATTTCACCACTTGGGAAAAAGACAACACGCTGGATATTTAACCTAGCTTAAACTGGAACGGCATTGTCAGAATAAACGAAGTTGGGCGCAGGTCAATGTTAACAAACTTGAAGACATGCTTGGCAAGCGGCTGTTCGTACGCACTACACGCAGCTGCTGGTTAACCACCGATGGGCGCACGCTTCTGCTTTATGCTGAAGGTGTGCTTAACGCGGTTGACCGCCTGCAAGATACATTTTGTTCCAACCTGCTTGGCGCACAATCCGGGTCGGGGTGCCTGACACGCATATTTATCCCCGCTCTTGGCGGTCGCCTTCAAAGAATTCATGGAAAAGCGGCCTGCAGTGAATATTGAAATTGTTGCGGGGCTTAGCCAAGATCTAACCAATGATCTGAATGACGGCCATCTTGATATTGCGTTGATCCGTGAGATTGTGACAGCAGATAACGCGGATCTTTTGTGCAAATCAAAACTGGTTTGGTTTGGGCCATCTGACTTTACATTGCCCAAAGACGGGGTTTTACCGCTTGCACATGTACACGGGCCATGTTCCTATTTTAACGTAGCAAAACAGACCCTGACAGCAGCAGAAATCCCATGGAAAAGCACCGTTTCATACACAAGCCTTCATGGGTTAATGGCGATGATCAAAGTGGGCATTGCGGTTTGCGTGGTTCTCAGGGCGGACTGCCCCGAAAACACCCTTGCGGCCAACCATATGAACCTGCCTGACTTGCCGGGATTCAGCTTGAAAATACACTTTGCATCTTCGGATGCCTCCCATGCTTGCAAAGTTAATTGCAACGGCGATTTCGAAAACATTGGGGCGAATGTCAGCATGAATAGAGTTAGGGGCGTCCTTTTGTTGATCGGTGCCTTTCAAGGCTGTCGTCTGGGTTTTTGTGACTGGTTATGCACAATGAAGCTGCATCTTTATCTATTTATATTTTGGCTCGCAGATCGGCGCATAATCCCCAGGTTCGCGGTGGAGATTAAAGTTGAAAACATTGTCACGCAGCTCTTTGCAGCGATCAAGGTCAATTTCCGCAAGTGCCACTTCGTCGCCAACACCCTGGGTGCGGGCGACAATCTCACCTGTAGGGGCAATGATGCAGCTTCCCGCGATTAGGTCGCAGTCTTCTTCACGCCCGGCCTTGGCGGTGGCGATCACCCAACATCCGTTGGCATAGGCTCCGGCTTGCATGCACAGGTGATTGTGGAAATCCTGTAAATGGTCATGTTCTGGCGCTGGCGGATAATGCAAAGGCGTATTGTAGCCCAGCATGACCAACTCCGCCCCGCGCAAACCCAAAACCCGGAAAGTTTCGGGCCAGCGGCGATCATTGCACAGGCACATGCCCGCGGTGCCGCCAAAGGCATCAAAGACCGGAAAGCCCAGATCCCCATGCTCAAAATAACGTTTTTCAAGGTGCTGAAAGGGCCGCCATGACTCGTATTCTTTGTGGCCCGGCAAATGGATCTTGCGATATTTTCCGACGATCTGCCCCGTGCCATCAACCAGAATTGAGGTGTTGAAACGATGCTTCACCCCGTCTTGCCAGACAAGTTCCGCGTAACCGAGATAAAAGCCTATATTCAGTTCAACAGCGGCATCAAAAAGTGGCTTCACATCGGCATTTGGCATTTCGGTTTCAAAATAGCCATCAATCGTGGCCTCATCCTCAAAAAACCAGCGGGGGAAAAAAGTTGTAAGAGCAAGCTCGGGAAAAACCACAAGTTTGCTGCCCTGACTGTGTGCTTCACGCAGCAATGCAATCATCCGAGCCACAGCAGAACTACGAGGCTCATCCTTGGCAATCGGCCCAAGCTGAGCGGTGGCGGCTATATATTTACGTTTCATGGCTTTTGCTCTGTGCGCGGGACAACACCCGCCTGATTGAGGACAACCCGCATGAGAACATCGACCCCTGCCAAAATCTCCGCAGGCGCGGTGTATTCCCTGATATTATGGCTCAGCCCGCCTTGAGAGGGGACAAAAATCATCGCGGTCGGGCAGCTTGGTGCAAACATTTGAGCATCATGCCCGGCCCCGGAAGGCATCTTTTTTACAGAATGGCCCAGTGCAGCGGCCTCATCTGCAATCATGTCAACCAATGCACTGTCAAACTCGACCGGCGCAAAGCGTGCTAGACAACGGCGAGTGACACTGCACCCCTGAGCTTTCGCAAATTCCTCTGCCGCTTGGTTCAGCCGCATCTCCGCCTGCTTTAAAAGGCTGTCGTCGGTATTGCGAAGATCAACCGTCATCACGGCACGTTCGGGAACTACATTAACAAGGCCCGGCGAAACATCTAGCATACCAACCGTTGAGACCTGAGGTGGGCCGAATTCATCGGCAATCGCCCGAGTCTCACAGGCAATCTGTGCCGCCACCAAACCTGCGTCGTTTCGCATGCTGATCGGAGTGGTGCCCGCATGGTTCGAGGTGCCCTCGATGACGTATTCGCTCCACGAGATACCTTGAACCCCGGTCACCGCACCGATGGCAGTGTTCTCGGTTTCGAGAACCGGGCCTTGTTCTACGTGAATTTCCAGGAAGCAATGCGGGGTGATTGCTTTGACCGGTGCCGCACCAGCATATCCTATACGGGAAAGCTCGCTGCCAACGGTTTTGCCATCAATCCCAGTAACCGCCAGCATCTCGTCCAGATCAAGCGCGCCCTGCGCGACCCCTGATCCCATCATGTCCGGCGCGAATCGTGCCCCTTCTTCATTGGTGAAAAAACCAATTGCAACTGGGCGTCGCGTTTGGATTCCAGCATCATTCAAAGCCTCAATCACTTCGAGACCAGCCAAAACCCCAAGAGCGCCGTCATAAAGCCCCCCAGTGGCCACACTGTCGATATGTGACCCCATCATCACAGGAGGACCACTTTCTATACCTTTGCGGATAGCCCATGTATTCCCGATGACATCTGTCATCAGCTCAAGGTCCAGTTCTTTCATCCAATTGCAGACCAGATCGCGCCCGGCCCAGTCCTCATCCGAAAGAGCAAGACGGCACACGCCACCGCCTTCCAGTGCACCCACCTTGCCAAGCATGAAAATACGCGCCATCAGGCGGTCAGGTATGATTGCGGGCTGGGTCATTTTACGCCTTCCAATACAGTTGCTGCGTCCATCCCGACGAGTTGCTTATAAAGCGCGGGATCGGTGTCACCTTCGGTACCAAAAACCAGAACCCGCGATTCCGACCCAAGGCCCAACGTGGCACTTGCTTGGGCATCTGCGGCAGCTATTACCAGTCCAGCCAAACCAGCAACTGCACTTTCACCCGCCACAATGGCTGCGTCACCCGCGACGGGGGTTGCGAGCCTTCGCATCATTTCAACAGCAGCGGTGTCGGGTATGGACATCACGGCGTCACCATGGTCTTTCAGAATTTCCCATGCCAACTCGGAAACCTCGCCGCAGGCCAACCCTGCCATCAACGTATCTAGATCGCCATCAATGGCGGTTGGTTGCCCATGACGAAAACTCTCTAGCCAGCAAGCCGAGCGATCAGGGTCCACCAGAACAATCGTTGGCCGCTGATTACCCCAGCGTCTTTTGGCTTGCGCAGCGACGGCGGCGGCCATGCCGCCCACACCGGTCTGCAGGAAGATATGTGTGGGGGGCGTCCCCATCAGATCCAGCGCCTCCGCACCCATAAGTTCATATCCCTGCATCACATCTTTTGGTATTTCCATATAGCCAGGGTATGAGGTGTCCGAGACGACAAACCACCCTTCACGCGTGGCTGTCCGCTGCGCTTCGCGCACGCTGTCGTCAAAATTGCCTTCGCAACGGCGCACTTCGGCACCATAAGATTCAATAGAAATTTTACGGCCCTCGGAAACTGTAGCGTGGATAAAAATTACGCAGCGGCAGCCAAAGGTCTGCGCGCCCCAAGCCACAGAGCGGCCATGATTGCCATCAGTTGCAGAGCAGACGGTGATATCGGATGTTATCTCTGGATAGGCTCCAGAGACGATCTCGTCCATTGTTACGTCTTTGCCGACACGAGTCGAAACTTCTTGCTGAAGCAGCTTGGCAACGGCGTAGGCACCCCCAAGCGCCTTAAAACTGCCCAATCCGAAACGGCTACCTTCGTCCTTGTAGTGAAGCTCTGCAATGCCGATTTGGCGCGCCATCCCTGCGAGGGGAACCAACGGCGTGGCTTCATAGCCCAACCAGGAGGAAATCGTTGATTTTGCCCGGTCGAAACCCGCATCACTCAGAATGTTGTTTTGTATCTGTGTCCACGGCAGGTTTTTTTCTGCATAGGTATTTTCCAACAAGGTAAAGTCGAATTCTGACCCGGCAGAAAGCGTTGAATTGTTCGTCATATTATCCTCAGAAGTTCTAGTGGATCGTACTTATTTTGAGTGTCTCCGGGCGTAGAGTTCCGCCCGGAGATGTTTCATCAGAATGCTGATTTCTCTTCTTCGACAGATGCAAGAAGCGCCTCAAGCATGGCAATACCTTCCGCGCCATACTGCTCTTCAATCAGCGAGCGGACGGCGGGCTGTGCTACGGCCGCAAACTTGGCCTGCTCCGCGGTCGAAACCACATTTACTTCCATCTTCTCTGCCAAAGCTGGCAAGCCACGATCAGAAGCTTCGATTACTCGGCTCATGGCGCGACCCGATTCGGTCGCCACTTCGGAAGCCCAATTGACTAGATTTCTGTGCTCGTCGCTCAGACCATTATAGAAGCTTTCGTTCATCGACCAGATATAGGGCGTGATCACATGGTTGGTGATCGATAGGTATTTCTGCACTTCGTCAAATTTGGCGAATGCGATCACCGGAACCGGGTTCATCTGGCCATCAGCCACACCTGTTTGAAGTGCTGTATACACCTCGGCCCAAGGAAGTGGTGTTGGCTTGCCGCCCAGCGAACCAACAATTGCTTCATGGGTTGGCAGGGTCATGGTGCGAATGCGCAGCCCTTCCATATCCGCAACACTGGTGATCGGACGTTGAGAGTTTGTGAAGGCAAAGAAGCCGCCTGAATCCAACATGCCAAGAATTTTCAGCTTAGTCTTGGTTTCCAAATCAGCGATGAACCGCTTACCAAATGAGCTGTCCTTAGTCATCACCCTGCTTGCAACGCCAATATTTGGGAATGCAAAGGGAATGTCGAAAACACCGACCAGAGGGTAGTGCTGGGCAATGCCTCCGGATGAAGAAATCGTGCTTTCGACCAACCCAGAGCGGACCTGGTCAATGACTTCATTATCCTTACCAAGCTGGCCATTGGAAAACAGCAGAACTTCGATGGCACCGTTCGAGTTTGACTCGACTAGCGACTTAAAAACTGCCGCCATAGCGCCAGAGTGGCTTCTGAACGGATCGTCCGGGTTGAGGTGGCCCAAGCGAATGGTGATATCCGCTGCAAAGACTCCGCCTGCTATGCAAGCCGTGGCGAGCCCCAGCGAGATTGTTTTCATAATTGACATTATTTTTCCTTTCCGGTTGGTTGTATTGTGCCCACTCAAAGTCCGAGTAGACGAGGGATAAAGAGAGTAAGGTTTGGCCAGAATGCGATCAGCATTAGGATCGCAACCTCTGCCAGAATGAAGGGCCATAATTCCCGGGTGATACCTTCGACCGTTTCTCCGGTCACCGAGGCCAGCACAAAAAGACAGGCCCCGACGGGCGGCGTCATCAACGAAATATTCAGTGCCAGAATGATCATGATACCAGCATGAACAGGATCCATCCCGATCTGGACGGTCAGCGGGGCAAGAACCGGTGCCAGAATGATCAGCGTCGCGTTGATATCCATGACCAGGCCGATCACCAGCAGCAATAGAAGGATCAGGCCGATAATCACGTTCGGGTTATCCGAAACCGACAAAAGCGCTTCGGCAATCATCTGGGGTACGCGGTTGAAGGTCATCCACCAGCCAAGGACCGAGGCTGCGGCAATGATCAGGAATATGATGCCGGTAATACGGGTGGTGCGCACCGCAATTTGGTAAAGGTCGCTCCAGCTCAGCGCCCGGTAAATGACCCCGCCAACAAAAAGAGAATAGGCCACGGCAATAGCCGCCGCTTCCGTCGGAGTGGCAAAGCCACCAAGGATAGAACCCAGTATGAAAACCGGCAGCAACGCAGCCAGAAAGCCTTCGCGAAGCGCTAAAAACACGGACCGGAATGAAGGCCGTCCTTCACCTTTTGGCAGCCCCTTGCGCCGCGCAGTCAGCGCAATAAGGGCCATACATATCGCCGCAATCAAAAGTCCCGGCAGGATGCCTGCAGCGAATAACCCGGCAATCGACACGCCCATGATCGAGCCATAGATGATCATCAGGGTAGAGGGCGGAATGGTCGGTCCGATAATGGACCCTGCTGCGGTCACAGCGCAGGCATAGGCACGCGAGTAGCCAGCCTTTTGCATGGCGGGAACAAGCGTATTTCCGAACGCTGCCGCGTCTGCGGTCGCAGATCCGGTGATCCCCGCAAACATCACCGAGGCGACCATGTTGGAATGCGCCATACCGCCCCGCATCCATCCGACCAATGCATTGGCGAGCTTAACAAGACCGTCGGTGATGCCTGAACGGTTCATAATTTCGCCAGCAAGAATGAAAAACGGCATTGCTAGGAACGGAAACATGTCGAGTCCGGCAAAAACCCGATCTGGAGCCATAGCTAGGAACCGCGGCCCCATATCCAGCATTCCGATCACGCCAGCGATCCCGATGGCAAATCCGACTGGCATCCCAAAAATAAGAAAGCCAAAAAACGCGAGCGGAACTAGAAGCAAACCCCAATCCATTACTTTTCCTCCTTTTCGGAAAATTTAGCCCCAATTTCTTGCGGTGCACGTGCAACAAAATAGTCATGAATCCCAATGAGTAAGAGTTGAATACACGCAATAAATGCTGCCAGCGGAACGCCCGAGAACGGGTAACCTTTTGGGATCGCATAGATCATGGTAAAACGGGAAAAGCCACGCTCTGCGAAGGAAAGCCCATACCAGAACAGCGTAAAAAAGAATGCAAATCCAATAACATCAAAGCTGACAACCAGCCAACGGCGGACAGGTTCGGGCAAACGCGAAAACACAAACGCAACCCCGATATGTTCTCGGTGTGCGATTCCACTTGAAATGGCCAGCAATGCCATCCATATCATTAGATAGCGCGCAAGCTCTTCAGTGAAGGTGATCGGAAGCGGAATAACATAGCGAGCAAGGACACCAAGCCATACATCCAGAACCAGAATCACAAGGAGGAGGACACAGATGCGCTCGACCAACCAATTGATCCGAAGGCTCCATAATTTCGCTGTTTTGGCAACGCTCTGCATAGGTGTGATTCTCAGAAGTTAAATCTTAATTTGTACGTTGATGAAAAACTATTTTCATTCATAAAGCAATAGTGTTATTATTTTTTCACACTCGGAGATGCGAAATGACTGCAAACCCAAAGAAAAATTCCTTGCCCTCTCTTACTCAGAGGCTCCACCAAACCTATTCCACCATGCCCGGCGGTGAGAAAAAGGTCGCAGATACCGTTTTGAAAAGCCCCGGCGACCTTGCTATTTGGACGGCGTCAGAACTGGCTGCGCTCACCGGTGTATCGAATGCTACCGTAACGAGGTTGTTTCGACGGCTGGGATATTCGAACTATGACGAAGCACGGCAGGCATCACGCCGCCTCAGAGCGCAGGGCTCGCCGCTTTCCCTTTACGAGCATCAGAGCACTTCGCCTGATCACATAGGGTTTTTATCCGATCTGGCGCGTCAGGAGATGGCATTGGTCGAAGCTGCTCTGGCAGCCCTTGACCCGATATCTGTCACGGAAATATCCGCCCGACTTGCGTCTGCGGATTGTGTACGTCTGGCCGGTTTCAGAAATAGCCGAATTTTAGCCGAATATGCTGCGGCAACGCTCGGGCAATTCCGGAACGATGTTGTTCTGGTTGGCGACCCCAGTCAGACATTGGCCGAGAGCATCGCGGGACTGGGTGCGGGTGACATCGCTGTCATCATTGGCTTGCGCAGACGCCCAGCCTTTTTCTCGAGGTTTGTCAAAGAAGTCGCAGCAACCGGCGCAGATATCCTGCTGATCGCAGATAACAGCATCCGCGAGGCACCAATGCATGCAACCTGGAGCATCACTTGCGCTGTCGAAACACCACATTTAATCGATTCCTATGTGGGTGCAATGGCGGTCATCCGCGCCCTGTTGCTGGGGGTAGTCAACTGTTTGGGCGAAGAGGGCAGGCAGCGCCTAATTACCCTAGAAAAGCTCCACGAAAACTTGTCAGAGCTTGAGTAGCGTGAATAGGGTGCGGTCATGTATGTCTGACGTCAGCACCTATAAGACAGAATTGGGCATTTAACTAACGAAGAATTTCTAGTTCTAATGTTTACACATCGGCATCTAGAGTTCTTAGTAAGTGACCTGTATAATAGATCATTAGAAATTAAAATTGCCCCTTTATCATTTAACTGCCTGCAACAGCGTCAGCCCAGGGTGACATAATTTCCGTTGCACCAGTGTTGAGAGTGTTCTTGCGTGATACAGCAGAAGGGCACGCGAAATTGTAAGGATAGATGGTGCGTGGAGCTGTTTTGACATTTTTTACCGCTTGCCGGAATTCATGCAAAAATGCATCTGAAAAATGGTCATCTACGATTGTAATATCTGCAAGGCTGACATCAATTCTAGGCATGTGAAACGCCTTATCCAAATCCATTTGGTAATCCAGAAGCAATGAAGACAGCTGAGCGACCGCAGGCATAATCTTGCGTCCACCCGCAGCACCAAGAGCAAACTGCGTTCCATCCGTGCGTTCTAGTAATGTGGGGCAGATGTTCGCCAGACACTTCTTTGATGGGGCTAACGAATTGGGCTTCCCAGGTTCTGGATCGAACCACATAATCCCGTTATTCATTAGAATTCCACTTTCTGGCAACATTAAACGAGACCCGAAAATTGACAATAAAGTCTGCGTGACGGCCACCATGTTTCCCGCGCTGTCCACCACGCTGAAATGTGTGGTGCAGCTCGGTGCTGGTTCATGCTCGATATCACCCATTGTTTCGAATCTTTCGGCATTCGCCTGTCGAATGGCCTTATCAAACGCCACATAAGAGGCGGCATCAGGATCAGAACCAGATGGGTTCCAGCTTTCAAGTAATTCAAAGGTACGCTGCAATGTAGGTCCAGCCGTCAGCGTAGGAGTGCCGAATATACGATGATCACGATATGTATAAGAAGCTGCATCGACGATGCTGGCCTTGTAGTTTTTGAGATCAGAAAGAGTATGCCTTCCGCCCGCCGCATTCAAATCTTTGATGATCGACTGCGCAAGCGATCCTTTGTAAAAGGCATCCGCCCCTTCCGCACCAATTGTTTCAAGCGACCGGGCAAGGTTAGTGAGATTACAAGTTGTCGATCCAAGTGCTGTCCATGCTGAGGATTTTGGAAACCCATTTTCATCCAGGAAGGTCGCCTTGGATGCGGGGTATTTCGAAAGGTCTTTTGCAGCAGAGGCCAGGATAAGTTGAGCATACCAATCAACAGTCAGCCCCTGTTTTGCTAAAGCAACCGATGGGGCCACTAATTCCTGCCATGATTTTGTGCCAAACGCTTGTAAGGCCAGTTCCATTCCAGCGACTTGACCCGGGATAGCCACAGCTAAAGCACCAAACACGTTCCGATCATCTTTGACCGCTGACCAAGGGAACAAATCGCTCGATTTTCCCTTTGTAATAGGATAATCGGCCAGCTCCAGATTTCCAGGTGACCTCATCCCAAATTCGATAACTTTGGCCGTCGGCTCCCCTGCCAGGCGGATAATCATATAGCCACCACCGCCAATCCCACTCATCCATGGCTCTACCGCGCCTAATGCAAAAGACGTGGCGATAGCGGCATCAATGGCGTTGCCCCCTTTAGTCAGCACATCGGCACCAACTTTTGAGGCTATCCGGTTTTGTGAGGCCACAATCCCGTGTTCACTTTTGACAGCGGGTTTACGGACTTGCCAACTAGACGAAAGAGCTTTGCTCATTCAAAGGTACCTGCCAGCTTGGGGTCTTTCATGTGACAGGTCACGTAGCCAGGGTTCTGCAGATGCTTGGAGGGTTGTTTTTCCGAACAGATGCCTTTCGCATGGGGGCATCTAGGGTGGAATGTACAGCCAGATGGCGGATCAACCGGGTTTGGGAAAGTGCCGCTCATGTGAACGTCAGGAATACCCAATGAGGGCACCGGCGTAAGGATTGATTCAAGTAAAGCACGCGTATATGGGTGGCCTGGGTTTTCAAATATGCGTGTCGTCGGGGCCTGTTCTGCAACCCGGCCTAGATACATGACGGCCACCCGTGTGGCGATGTGCTCAATTACTGCAAGGTTATGGCTGATGAAGAGATAGGTCAGGCCCAATTCTTTTTGCAAATCCATCAGCAAGTTGAGGATTTGCGATTGAACAGAAACATCCAAAGCCGAAGTCGGCTCGTCACAGATCACGATCTCAGGGCGCATAATCAGGGCACGTGCAATGGCGATGCGTTGCCTTTGACCGCCCGACATCTGGCTTGGGCTTGCATCGATTAGGCGGCGTGGCAGACCGACGAGGTCAAGTATTTCCGCGACTTTGCCATCCCATTCAGATTTGTCGCCTATACTATGCACTCGCAACGGTAAAGACACGATATCGCGGACCGATTTGCGCGGATTAAGCGATGAATAAGGGTCTTGGAAAATTGGCTGAATGCGCCGCGCAATCCACTTGCGATCGTGCGTTGCATGGGCCTGGCCAAAGACTTCGACGTTACCACTGGATGGTTGCATAAGGCCTAGCAAAATTTTGGCCAACGTACTTTTGCCACATCCAGACTCTCCGACAAGGCCCAAAACCTCACCCTTGCGCAGTTGCAGATCAACATTATCCAGCGCATGCAAGGATTTTGGCTTACCAAAAATCCCCTGAGAGAGTGAAAAAACTTTTGTAACCCCCTTGAGTTCAAGTGCAATGTTGCTTTCTGGTGCCATGTTCATCATGCGACCTCCCACGTGAGTGCTTTGAGTTTTGAGGCTTCATGAATGCAACGACAGGTGTGGCCACTTTCCCTATCCGTCAACGTGGGTTCAGTCGCACACGCGTCTTGTGCATAGGGGCACCGCGAGCGGAAACCACACCCGTCAATGCCGCCAATCAACGATGGCACAATGCCGGGAATAGACCCAAGGCGGGATCCGCGATCGGTTTTTCCGGGCACGGGAATACACGACAGTAATCCCTTGGTGTAGGGATGCATCGGCGCGTTGAATATTTGTTCGGCAGTCCCGGTTTCAACAAATGTGCCTGCATACATTACTGCAATCTTATCAGCGATGCGCGCAACCACACCAAGGTCATGTGTGATAAAGATCATGGCCATGCCAAGTTCAGCCTGAAGCTCTTTGATCATCCGCAGGATTTGCGCTTGAATTGTCACATCAAGCGCCGTTGTCGGTTCATCGGCAATGATCAGATCTGGTGTGCACATAAGACTCATCGCGATCATGACCCGTTGCCGCAAACCACCGGAAAGTTGGTGGGGATATTGCGGCAGGCGGCTGGCCGCAGCCGTTATTCCTACCTTTTCCAATAGAAGAATAGCACGGTCTCGCGCGGTTGATCGGGACACGCCCTTGTGCCGTATTAATCCTTCCATCAGTTGGTTGCCGATGGTGTAGGCAGGGTTGAGCGATGTCATCGGCTCCTGAAAAATCATCGCCATGTCATTGCCACGAATTGCAGACATTTGCCGCTCCGACAAACCAGTAAGGTCTTTGCCTGCGAACTCCAGCCGATCAGCCTTTCGCTGGGCAATTTTCGGCAACAAACCCATGATAGCAAGAGATGTCAGTGACTTACCGCACCCAGACTCACCCACGACACACAGGGTTTCACCTTTTTTCAGATCAAACGAGATACCCCGAACAGGTAGAAGCTGACCTGCTGCAAGTGGTATTTCGACGCGTAGGTTTTTAACCGATAGTAAATTTTCCATGCGCCCCTCCTAGTTTCTGTTTTCTGGGGCAGTGACGTCACGAATTCCGTCGCCCAGCATGTTAATGGCAAAGATAAGGGTAAATAAAGCAACCCCGGGAATGGTGATCAGCCAAGGCTCAAACAAAAGCATGTCTTTGCCTTCAGAAATCATCAACCCCCAAGAGGGCAACGGCGGTTGAACCCCAAGCCCAAGAAACGAAAGTGCGGCTTCAAGAACGATGGCATGGGCCATTTCCAAAGTCACAACCACAATTAGGCTATTAAGTACATTTGGCATGATCTCGGTCAGCAGGATACGCGGTGTTGAACACCCCAACGCCTTGGCAGAAGTGATGTAATCAAGATCGCGAATTTGCATGGTGCACGACCGCATCACTACGGCGAACCGATCCCACAGTAAAAGACCTAACACCGTAACAACGACAAACAAAGAGCCCCCAAAAAGTGCGACGACAGCGAGTGCGACCAGAACGACAGGCATCGATAATCGCACCGTGATCAAGAACATAACCACCGCATCGACCTTGCCGCCAAAATACCCTGCAGAAACGCCCATAATAGTGCCGATCATACCTGAAATCAGCGCAGCCACGATGCCGATAAGCAGTGATATACGGGCCCCGTATAGTAGGCGGGATAGGTAGTCGCGGCCTAAATGGTCTGTGCCAAGGATGTGATCCCATCCACCGCCATCCATCCAGACCGGGCTTGCAAAGCGGTTTGTCAGTTCTTGGACGTAAGGATCATGGGGGGCGATAACGCCAGCCAACAATGCACAAAGAACGATCAAGGTAAGAATACCACCGCCAATCGTAAGGCCTAAATGCCCAAAAATACGCTGCCTTAACTGCGCCGCCCAGGATGGGCCACCAGTTTCTGGTGCGTTAATTGTTTGTTCAGTCATATCATGCCACCCGGATACGAGGGTCAAGCCAGGCATTCAGCAAATCGGCCAAAAGCGTTAACAAGACGTATATTAGAGAAAAGATGAGGATCAGAGCTTGGACGACTGGAAAGTCATTACGGCTAATCGATTCAAATGCTAGGAATCCGGCGCCGTTTAAAGCAAAGATGCTCTCGATAATTACTGACCCGCCCAGCATAAAACCAAGCTGTACAGCAGCCAATCCAACAACCGGGATTACTGCGTTGCGTAGCGCGTGTTTGAACAACACTTTACCAGGGCGAATACCTTTTGCCCTAGCGGTTCGGATATAGTCCGCACGCAAAACTTCCAACATCCCCGCACGTGTCAAACGCATGATCGCAGGTGTCGCATAATACCCCAGAACGATTGTAGGTAGGATGAAGTGTTGCCAACTGTCGGATCCCGACACGGGAACCCATCTAAGCTTTACTGCGAAGGTGACAATCAGAATTAACCCAAACCAGAAACTGGGTATCGCCTGGCCAATAACAGAAATAAACAGGGCAATGCGATCGAATAAGCTATTAGGTTTAACGGCGGCAAGCACCCCTAGAGGGATCGACAGTAGGATTGCAAAACTGATGGCGCTCAGGCCAAGTATCATTGTCGTTGGCATTTTTTCGGCAATGAGGTTGATCACTGGAGTTTTGAAATAATAGCTTGTGCCAAAGTCGCCAGCCAGCGCATTTTTCAACCAAAACAAGTATTGCTCCATCACTGGGCGGTCGAACCCATATTGGGTGCGAATGGCATGAATATCGGCATCAGTAGCACCTTCACCCGCCAGTGCTATTGCCGGGTCACCAGCAAGAAACAAGAGTGAAAAACTAATGAGCGAGACTGTAAGTGCGACCAGCGCTGCCAAGGCTAACCGCTTTAGAAAAAAGTGTAACATGGGTCACATCCTTTAAAAAAAGGCCTGCCGCACGCGGCGGCAGGCCATAAGTTCAGGGGTAAATTATTATACACTTATTTCCAGGAAGCGTTGAAGAAACGCGGAATTTCATCTGAGGTCGGGGTAAATTCAAGACCCGCACCATAGATATAGTTCGTGTTGTAAGAAAATAATGGTAGCCAATATACTTGTTCAGCAATTCGCTTGAGCGCCATTGAATACAGCTCCTCACGACGTGCAGCATCTGTAATGCTGTCCGCTTCTGTCAGCCATTCAATGATCTGCGGGTCTCGTGCATAATCATCCTTACCACCCTTGAAAAAGTTACTGGTAATTGCTGAAACGTCGTTAATCGAGAACGATCCCCAAGTCATGAACTGGAATGGAATTTCGCCATTCTGTACCTTGTCACGTAGGGCTGCGTATTTCAGATAGTTCAGTGAAGTAGTGATGCCAACATTTGACAAATTAGCCATCATTACTTCTGCGTAATCACGATTACGATAAGCTGCGAAGGGCGTTTCAAACCCGTCAGCATATCCGGCTTCTGTTAGTAACTCGCGTGCTTTTTCTGGATTGAAGTCATAAGTGGGGATGTCTTGCTCGCAGCCAAACTGGCTTGGAAAACAAGCTGAATTAACGACAATAGACGCTCCTTTAAGTAGGGAGTCTACAATACCCTGCCGATCAATAGCATGGGCTACAGCACGGCGAACGCGAACATCGTCAAATGGGGTATCCCCGTATCGATCAGAGGCATCAAAACCGATATAACCAATGCGCATTGTGCTCTCGTTTGACACAACAAAATCACCTAGCGTTTTGAACCGTTCTGCCTGATCCGCTGGCACCTGCCAGATCCAATCGACGCCACCAGAAATCAACTCTGCAAACTGTGTGTTCGTTTCGGGAATGAACCGCCATGTAATTTCTTCAATGGAAGCTTTCCCCTTGGGGCTATCAGAATGATAATCAGCGTAGCGCTTCAAGTCTATGCGCTCTCCCTGTTTTTGGCCGGTCACTTTATAGGGGCCAGTGCCAATTGGGGCAGTTCCCATACCTTCAGTACCCACTTCAGAAAAGTACTCGTTGGGATAAATAACAACAGGCCCTGCCAAATATTCAAAGGCAGCTGGGAACGGCTCTTTCAATAAAATGCGAACGGTGAAATCATCCACTTTCTCAGCACCAGCAATCCAAGAGGCGTTGCGCTGTGGCTTTACAGCATTGGCTGGATCAGCAATATAATTCATCGTAAAGACAACATCATCAGCATTGAAAGCTTCGCCGTTGTGAAACTTCACACCTTCGCGAAGGTTGAATTCAAGAGTTTTATCGTCAACCCAACGCCATTCCGTCGCAAGGTTTCCAACATACTTGCCACTTGCGGGGTCACGATACATAAGGCCATCCCATATATGCCGAGCAAGGATAACGCCCCCCCGCGAAGAATTTTGGTACGCGTCCAATGATTCAAGTTCGCGTGGAAATGCGACAGTTAAGTTGTTATCGGCACCGCTCGCCATTGCAGGGGTAATAGATAAAGCTGAATGAGCAATCATTGCAGCAAGTAAGATGTGTTTCATGTTTTCTCCCAAATTGCATTGCAATATTTATTATTGCATTACGACTCATTGCACAATCCCAACGTTAAGTCAACAACTCTGCAAAAACCATATAGCTCAGCCGGCACGCCCCCATTTTTGATGGAGCCACTTGTGGAATTACGGGGCTATTCTTAGTTTCATTGTGGAGGGATTTATATTTACGTGGCCAACATTATCTCTCTTGCGGTATCCCTTACAATCGGCGCGACCTTTTGGGCCATATCCTGCCGTGTAAAATCTGACGTACTACACATGACGGTCACGGTCCCATGAGTAAACCCATTCGAGTCGATGAGCGGCACAGCCAAATTAATATCTCCGAGCCTAAGCTCTTCTTCTGTAATGCAGTACCCTTTTAATCGAGTTTCCTGCACGTCCGCAAGAACCTCTTCTATGGTCACTTTTGAATAGGGTGTAACTTTTTTCATATCGTATTTTTTTAATATTTTACGCACCTGTTCGTCTGGAAGCGAAGATAGAAGCACTCTTCCAGTCGTATTACTATACAAAGGCACCTTGAAACCTGGGTGCGCATTCTGAAACACCACTTTATTGCTTTGCAGTGGGATAATATACAGTGCCTCATGGCCATGCATGCAGCCCACCCCCACTCTCCCATCAATCTTCCTGCGTAAGTCGAAAATGAACGGCGTGGCTCTAGTGACAAGAGGATCTACCCTCAAAAAACTATTAGCAGGTTCCAATACTTTCATAGAGAGAGAGAAACGGCGCGATGCAACATCTTTCTCTAAATAGCCTAACAAATTTAGTGTATGAATGTAGCGCTGAACTGCGCTCTTTTCCATCCCGGTTCGCTCCATAACATCAGATAGACCAAGGTCACGTCTGTCAGTGCCAAAAGCCTCCAAAACAGAGAATGCTTTTTCCACTGACGCGACAAACAACCTATCTACTCTAGTCTCATCCTTGCTTTTCATAGCTTATCCCCTGATGCAAAATATCAACCAATCGCCATGGTGATACCAAGTATTGAAAGTTAAATCATTGACAATATTTTACTTTAATATAAATTGCAATGCACAACATTGTATTGCAATACAATAAATGTAACATAACGCTACAGAAAGCACTTGGTTTCCAGTCACCGAAGATGGATTGAATAAAATCGAACGCTCTAAGATTATAAGTATGGCATCAGATGAAAAGGCCAAAGAAGTCGCCATAATTCCCAGCCTAGGCGGCTCTCTTCCAAACGCCGGGTTTTCAAAGGTGCTGGGTATACCCACAGTCTGGATTCCACATTCCCTTCCAAACTGTCGGCAACATGCCCCCGGTGAGCATTTGCTTGAAGATGTAGTCGAGGAGTCACTTAGAATGATGGCAGGACTCTTTTGGGACATCGGAAGATTAGAACAGGCGGAATGATATCATGAGCAAAAATTTAGTTGATTTATCTGCAGTTGAAGTTGTTGGGTTGCTGAGAGATGGTAAAACTTGCCCACTGGAGTTGTTAAGCGAAGTAGAAACACGCCATAAAGATACTGATGGTAAAGTTAATGCTCTGCCGATCATATGTTTTGAAAAAGCGCGGGTGTCCGCCCAATCGCTTATGCAACGCAGTATCAAGAATAGAGGTGTCCTCTGTGGATTGCCAGTGTCTATCAAAGATTTATCGAACGTTGCTGGGGTTGCCACAACCTACGGGTCTCCTATTTTTAGTAAAAATATCGCACCAAATAACAGCCACGTTGTAGATAATATAGAAACCTCTGGGGGCGTAGTATACGCTAAGTCGAATACCCCCGAGTTTGGTGCAGGCGCAAGCACATTCAATCCAGTTTTTGGAATCACGCGAAATCCACACGATCTTACTAAGTCCGCAGCCGGCTCCTCTGGTGGTGCTGCTGCTTCCTTGGCCACAGGATCCTCATGGTTGGCTCATGGTTCAGACAATGCGGGTTCCTTAAGAACACCTGCAAGCTTCTGCGGTGTTGTCGGTTTGCGGCCCTCGCCCGGTCGCGTTCCACGCGGGCCTGGTGCGCAACCCTATCAACATCTTTCCGTTGATGGACCCATGGCACGAAATGTAAGCGATGCCGCTCTTTTTTTAGATGCTATGGTCGGTGAGGTTCCAGAAGATGCGCTTTCTCTAGGTGTAACCGAGGCTTCCTATTTATCTGCATCCCAAAGCGGCATCCGACCTCGGACAGTAGCCTTCAGCCCTGACCTTGGGCTCACGCCCGTTGATCCGGAAGTTGCGGCAGTCTGCGAAGGCGCAGCCAAGATGTTTGAGAGATTGGGGGTTAAAGTTAGGCGAAAAGCGCCGGATTTTGTTGGTCTTAAAGAACACTACAGAACCCTTAGAGCTTTTAATTTCGCTGTAACAAATGGCCGCCTACTTAAAAAAAATAGAGCCCTTTTAAAGCCCGATATAATTGATGAATTTGAAAAAGGGTTGTCGCTGGATATCAGCAAGGTCATCGATGCGACACGTGCAGTTGCACACTATCGTCAAGTGGCGGCAGAGTTTTTTCGTGAGGTGGATGTTCTTATCACGCCCGCATCTATTGTTCCTGCGTTTGACGCTGAGCTTAAATCTGTGACATCGTGCAACGGCGTCCAATTTGAAGACTATTTGGATTGGTTGGAAATAGCATTTGTTTTCTCGTTTGTTTCGCTGCCTGTCTTGGCAATGCCCGCAGGGTACACAGCCACTGGCCTACCAATTGGTATCCAGCTTGTTTCCGGTCACCGCTGTGAAGCGAAACTCTTATCTTTTGCAAAGATTCTTGAAGACCTATTGGAATTCGACCTATCCCCGGTAAGCCTACCTCCATTTTCAGCTGCACTTGAAGAGAAGATCGTCGCCATCTGATTGGCTAGGTTACATGTCAGACAATGGCTGTTCAAACTATCTCGAAATTAAGACTGGGCTTCATCCGTAAAGCAAGCTTCACTAAACGGTAGGTGGCACCGGACATATTCGCCCTATAAAGCACCCTGCTGAGGGTTCTGGATTGTGTGAACTTGCCACCTAGGTATGCGCTCTCGTCCATACTGGGCACGTGCAACCCTGAAAATACCTGGGACATAGATCCGCGCTCATCTGGCACGACCCCTTTAAATGCTTGCATTCCCCTGTTAATTTCCCCGTTAGCAAGGAATTTAGGCCGCGACTGGTTAGCTCCAGACTGCGCACACCATCATTACCAGAGAAATTGGAGTCCTGGGCTCGCAGCAGGCACAACCTTTACGCTCCAAACCCGCCGCCGCCGGGGGTGCGCATTATGAAGGTGTCGCCTGCGTGCATTTGGGTGGAATCGTTGCCTTGCAGTTTTTCCAAATCGCCATTTGCGCGCAGCACTTCATTTTCACCGGTTTTTCCCGGGGTGCCGCCTGCGGTTCCGTGTGGCGGAATGATGCGGTGGGACGATAGGACTGTGACGGTCATTTCCTCAAGAAATTGTAACTTGCGGATAATACCATCACCACCCGAGTATTGCCCACTGCCGCCAGAGCCTTTGCGAATTGAAAATTCTTCAACCCGCACGGGAAAGCGGGTTTCCAGCACTTCAGGGTCGGTCATGCGGGTATTGGTCATGTGGCTGTGCACTGCACTTGCACCATCAAAACCGTTTCCCGCACCAGTACCACCACAGATGGTTTCATAATTTTGATAGGTCTCGTTGCCATAGACGAAATTATTCATCGTACCTTGCGATCCCGCGATGACCCCCAAAGCCCCGTACAGCGTATCTGTGATCGCCTGGGAAACCTCGGTGTTGCCGGAAATAACAGCAGCCGGATATTCGGGATTTATCATCGAGCCTTTGGGCACACGCACATCCAGCGGTTTCAGGCAGCCTTCGTTCATTGGAATGTCCGACCCGACCAAAGTGCGAAACACATAAAGCACCACAGCACGACAAATCGACAGCGGGGCGTTATAGTTTAATATATCCTGATCCGAGGTGCCGGCAAAATCGATCACCGCTTTGCGGGCGGTTTTATCCACGGTTATTTTCACCGCGATTTGTGCGCCAGAATCCAGTGGATATGTAAAGGCACTATCGGTCAGTACATCCAGCACGCGGCGCACAGACTCTTCGGCGTTGTCTTGCACATGTCCCATATAGGCATGCACTGCAGGCAGGCCAAACTGTTTGGTTATACGCTGCAATTCATTAACGCCGGTCGCATTTGCCGCAACTTGAGCTGCCAAATCTGCCATGTTCTGGTCTATATTGCGACACGGGTATTTACCCGAAGCCAGCAAGGCGCGGGCTTCATTTTGTTGCAAGGTGCCCACTTTTACCAGCAGGAAGTTGTCAATCAAAACGCCTTCGTCATCAATGTGACGACTGTCGGGCGGGGCCGAGCCGGGGGTTTTGCCGCCAATGTCCGCATGGTGCCCGCGCGAGGCCACGACAAAAGCAATCTTATCACCTTCAAAAACCGGTGTTATCACTGTGACATCGGGCAAATGGGTGCCGCCATTGAACGGATTGTTCATCATAAACACATCACCTGGGCTGATGTTTCCGGCGTTCTGGGCCAGTATTTTACGCACACTTTCGCTCATACTACCCAGATGCACGGGCACATGCGGCGCGTTGGCGACCAAATCACCGCTGGCGTCAAAAATAGCACAGGAAAAATCCAGCCGTTCTTTGATATTCACCGAGTAGGCAGTGTTTGCCAGTGTCGCACCCATTTGCTCTGCGATCGACATAAACAGGTTGTTGAACACCTCCAGCATCACCGGATCAACGGATGTGCCGATGGCTTCATCACGCGCCAGCGCAACGATGCGTTGTAATACCAGATTGCCGCCGCTGACAACTTCGGCCTGCCATCCCGCATCAATTACATTGGTGCCCGTTGGTTCAGTAATAATCGCCGGGCCCGTGACCTTTTGACCGGGGCCCATTGTCATCCGGTCGACCATGGGTACAGCACGCCATGCGCCACCCGAAAACATTTGAACAGAAACCGGTTCGCCCTGATTTACATCCGGTGTGGCCGGTAATGTTACATCTTCGCCCGTAGCCCCGATTGCCTCGCATGACAAAAGGTCAATAATCAACTGGTCATATTCCGGCACAAACCCAAAGCGCTGTTTGTGGATGTCATGGAAACCCTTGCGCATTTTTTCAACATCGCCAAAGGGGACTTCCAGTGTTTGATGCGAACCATCCGTACGAATATGGGCCGTGTGTACAAGGGTGATGGCATGCGCCTGAATGCCCTGGTTTAAAACCTCTAGGCGGGTCTTGTCGCCCAAAGCATCCAAAACTTTCGCAGCACTTTCCGCATGTTCAATTTTTTCGGAAAACTGGTATTCACGCATTGCGCGCACATCCGCCAATCCCATGCCAAACGCCGAAAGAACACCGGCAAATGGGTGGATAAAGATGCGTTCCATTCCCAGAACATCCGCCACCTGGCAGGCATGTTGCCCACCCGCGCCACCAAAACAGTTCATTGTATATTTGGTTACATCGTAACCGCGCTGAACGCTGATCTTTTTAATTGCATTGGCCATGTTTTCAACAGCAATCCGCAAGAAGCCTTCGGCCAGTTCCTCGGCGCTGCGAACCGGTTCATTGGCTTCTTCGGCGATCTGTTGCGCCAGCACTTTAAATTTGCGGCGCACGGTATCTATATCCAGCGGCTCATCGCCATCGGGGCCAAAAACATGGGGGAAATGATCCGGCTGCACCTTGCCAAGCAATACGTTACAATCGGTTACCGCCAATGGCCCACCACGGCGATAACTGGCTGGTCCGGGGTTGGCACCGGCACTTTCCGGCCCAACCTGCATCCGCCCGTTTGAATAGGATAATATCGAGCCGCCACCAGCCGCCACAGTATGAATATTCATCATCGGCGCACGCATGCGCACGCCTGCCACTTCAGTTTCAAAACTACGTTCAAATTCGCCGGCATAGTGGCAGACATCGGTCGAGGTGCCGCCCATATCAAAACCGATCAACTTGTCAGCACCGATAGCTTTGGCTGTGCGAACCATGCC
>DAOUQS010000415.1 GCA_030625465.1 Amylibacter sp.
CTTTGTTTGACCAGTTGCAAGAAGCGCAAGTGCGCCTTGCCAAGGGCGAAAACGGTTTTGATACTTATCTGAATTGCAGCAGTTCAACCTTGTCGAAAGTGGCACAGCAACGGCCTCGGACAATGGCAGAGCTGGAAATAATCCAGGGCATGGGTGCGAAAAAATCCGAACGGTTCGGTGCGGCCTTTTTGGACGTGCTTGCCGCAGAATAGACTTGGCGGGACGCTTAACACTGTTATGTTCGCGTGAAACCTGTTGGGAAATGCCATGCTTGCCGTTTTGTCGCCTGCCAAGAAACTGAACTTTGATCCTTTGGATGAAGGCATGGCGCAAAGCCTGCCTGCATTTCAGGATGATGCAAATACGCTGGCAAAAATCGCCCGCAAGCTATCGGTTTCTGACCTGCGCAGCTTGATGAAAATCAGTGAGGATCTGGCCAGTTTGAACAAGGCCCGCTTTGCTGCATTTACGCCGGTATCCGATGACCGGAATTCCAAGCAAGCCGCTTTCGCTTTTGCGGGGGATACATATACCGGGCTTCAGATCAGTAATATGGAAGCGGATGATGTGGCCTATGCACAGGATCACGTGTGCATTTTGTCAGGCCTATACGGCGTGCTGAAACCGCTTGATCGCATGCAACCATACCGTCTGGAAATGGGCAGTCGCTTGCAAAACAAGGCCGGCAGCAATCTATATGCCTATTGGGGTGATCGTATCGGGGGCGCACTGGATCAGGTATCCGGCGGGGTGGTGGTGAATTGCGCATCGGTCGAATATTTCAAGGCGACGGGTAAAAATATGACCTCGCGTGTTATCACGCCTGCCTTCAAGGAAGAACGTGACGGAGAATTGAAAATGATCGGTTTTTTTGCCAAAAAGGCCCGTGGGATGATGGCGCGTTTCATGGTGCTGAACCGCATTGAAACCCCTGAGGGGCTGAAGGATTTTGATCTGGAAGGTTATAAATTTCAGCCGAAACTGTCTGGCGAAAATGACTGGGTGTTTACCCGTAAATCAGCCTAGGGTTCTGGCCCTAACCCCGCCTTGCCATCAAGCGGGCCATGTCCAGCATCCGGTTGGAAAAGCCCCACTCGTTGTCGTACCAGCCGAACACCCGCAGCAAACCGCCTACGGAAACGGATGTTTCGCGTTCGCTGATAATCAGCGATTCCGGCCGTGCGCGCAAATCACATGACACCAAAGGTTGGGTGATCCACCCGAAAAC
>DAOUQS010000357.1 GCA_030625465.1 Amylibacter sp.
AGAAAAAGCCTATTGCTTGCACTTTCTTTCAAAATGTCTAATCTTGCCCACACCTCGGGGAGCCGTATTGGCTGAGATTCTTATGAAAACCCGTATAACCTGAACCGGATAATGCCGGCGTAGGAAAGGTATGGGCGTCAATGCGCCCCATCCCCCCACGCTTGCAGCCAAAGGAGAGAAAAGTGAAAACACTTGCCCTTTTTGCTGTGGGATTTGGACTGGCATGTGCCAGCCAAACCATCGCACAAGATAAACCAGAACTGACCGTCTACACATATGACAGCTTTGTTACCGAATGGGGCCCCGGCCCGAAAGTGAAGCAAGCGTTCGAAGCTAAATGCGATTGCACGCTGAACCTTGTTGCCGCAGGCGACGGTGCCGCCTTGTTGGCACGCCTGCAACTTGAAGGAAAACGATCAGATGCTGACATTGTATTGGGTCTGGATACAAACCTGACGGCACGCGCAAAAGCCACAGGATTATTTGCCGAACACGGGCGCGAAACCCGATCATTCGATCTTCCGGTGGAATGGAACGACACCACATTCCTGCCCTATGACTGGGGGTACTTTTCTTTTGTCTATGACAACACGAAGCTTGAAAATGTACCTGACAGTTTCGAAGCATTGGCCGCGATGCCGGATAACTTTAAAATTGTCATACAGGACCCGCGCAGCTCAACACCGGGTCTGGGCTTGTTACTGTGGATCAAAGCCGCATACGGTGACCGCGCACCCAAGGTTTGGGCGAATCTGGCGCCACACATCCTGACAGTCACAAAAGGCTGGTCAGAGTCCTATGGCATGTTTCTGGAAGGTGAGGCGGATATGGTTTTGTCCTACACAACATCACCCGCCTATCACATATACGCTGAAAAAGACGCCACTAAATCGGCAGCATCCTTCAAAGAGGGGCATTACATGCAGATTGAGGTGGCCGGAAAACTAGCTGCATCAGATCAACCCGAACTGGCGGACCGGTTTTTGGCGTTTATGGCTTCGGACAGCTTTCAGACCATCATCCCGACGACCAACTGGATGTATCCGGTCGTAAACCCTGAAGGCGGGCTGCCCGATGCGTTCAAGACATTAATCACACCGCAAAGCAGCCTGATCATTGACGCGAATAAGGTTGAAACCATCAAAAAAGAGGCACTTCAGGAATGGCTAACCGCACTCAGCCAGTAACGGTTCTTGCGACACTTACAGGATGGGGCGCCATTGCGCTTCTTCTTGCGGTGTCACTGGGAAGCCTGCTGGCCGTATGGCTAAAAACGGATATATCAGTCGGGTTCAACCCGGCTGATCTGCGCACCATCCGCTTTACGGTAATACAGGCGCTGGTTTCCGCACTGATCAGCGTGGCCCTTTCCATACCGGTTGCGCGCGCATTGGCGCGACAGAACTTCAGGGGTCGGCAGTTTTTTATTACCCTTCTGGGCACCTCGTTCATCCTGCCCGTCATCGTTGCAGTTTTCGGCATTCTGGCCATTTGGGGCCGCTCGGGCCTATTTAGCGATATGCTGGTGGCAGCAGGCCAGCCGCCACTGAATATCTACGGGATGACAGGCATCATTCTGGCCCATGTTTTCTTTAACCTGCCACTGGCGACACGTCTGGTTTTACAAGGCTGGATTTCCGTCCCCACAGAACACTTCCGGTTATGTGCGCAGCTTGGCATGGCGCCGCGTGATGTTTTGAAACATTTGGAACGCCCAATTTTACGCGCCATTCTGCCGTCGGCCTTTCTAACCATATTCCTGTTATGCATCACCAGTTTTGCCGTGGCCCTTACCCTTGGCGGGGGGCCGCGCGCCACAACCGTTGAACTGGCGATCTTTCAAGCGCTTAGATTTGATTTTGACTTGCCCAAAGCTGCCATTTTCGCAACCTTCCAGTTTATGCTTTGCACAAC
>DAOUQS010000438.1 GCA_030625465.1 Amylibacter sp.
CGATCGTGAATTCGACGGCAACAAGGTGCATCTGTCACTCACCGCCAACCCGTCACATCTGGAAGCGGTCAATCCCGTTGTGCTGGGCAAGGCGCGCGCCAAGGGCGACCAAATGGGCCGTGATCGCGGTGCGGTTCTGCCTATGTTGCTGCATGGCGACGCGGCTTTTGCCGGCCAAGGCGTGATTTCCGAATGTTTCGGCCTATCGGGCCTGAAGGGTCATATCACCGGCGGCACCATCCATATCGTTGTGAACAACCAGATCGGTTTCACTACAGCCCCGCATGACAGCCGCTCATCGCCGTATCCCACGGATATTGCAATGATGGTCGAAGCCCCGATTTTCCATGTGAACGGCGACGATCCCGAAGCGGTGGTTCACGCCGCCAAAATCGCCACCGAGTTCCGCCAGAAGTTCCGTAAAGACGTGGTTCTGGATATTTTCTGTTACCGCCGTTTTGGTCATAACGAGGGCGATGAACCGATGTTCACCCAGCCCGAAATGTATACCAAGATC
Source organism: Amylibacter sp. (assembly GCA_030625465.1). GTDB lineage: Bacteria > Pseudomonadota > Alphaproteobacteria > Rhodobacterales > Rhodobacteraceae > Amylibacter. Next base: position 518 of record DAOUQS010000438.1, read on the forward strand.
AAGACCCACAAAACCTCTCTAGCGATCTATACCGAGCGTCTGATCAAGGACGGTCTGATCCCCGAAGGTGAAATAGAAGACATCAAAGCCGCGTTTCAGGCCAAGCTGAACGAAGAATTTGAAGCCGGTAAAAACTACAAACCGAACAAGGCTGACTGGCTGGACGGCAAGTGGAAACATCTGGAAAGCAAAGACCCAGAATACCAGCGCGGCAAGACCCATATCACCGAAGGCCGCTTTAACGAGGTCGGGTCAGCCCTGACAAAACTACCCGAAAGCTGGACACCGCATAAAACCATATTGCGGATACTTGATGCCAAGGCCGAGATGATCAAGACCGGCAAAGGTATCGACTGGGCCACAGCCGAGGCCCTTGCCTTTGGTTCCCTACAGGTTGAAGGTTTTCCTGTGCGCCTGTCAGGTCAGGATTGCACACGCGGCACATTCAGCCACCGCCATTCGGGAATTCTGGATCAAAAGACATCCGAAAA
>DAOUQS010000020.1 GCA_030625465.1 Amylibacter sp.
CGGCGCACCGGCCCCCAAACCGAACAATTTACAAGCATCTGACCACATGTGCACTTCGCCATTTGGTCTGAAAATATTTCAGCCATTCGAAATATTTCCCCACCGCCGGTAATATCGGGATGCGTCGTCAATATCTTTTCCAATATGGTGGACCCTGATCGCCCGTAGCCGCCAATGTATATAATGTTGTTTTGTTTCACTTCCCCGACAATTATTCCTTTCCGGCTTAAGATTTAATTAACTAAAAATTCATACCTTCATCTCAACTAATCGAGACAGGTTAATTAATTGTTTACAAAATCAGCCGAACGGTCGCCTTGGTGAATCAATTGCGCAATATCTTCTTATTCCTGGGCTTGGGAACGCTTCCTTTTTATACCTTCCCTTCCGGTCTACCCCAGCCATCGCATTTGTTTTTATGTGGTTTTTTTCTTTGCTCGCTGGCAAAAGGAAAGGTTGTTTTACGGGTCGAAGACTGGTTTTTGGGCGCACTTTTCTTGTTCAGCCTGACGCGCGAAAGCATATCTGTCATTAACGGTGCTGGAAGCCGTTCCATTCTTCACCCGTTATTTACACTTTTTAACCTTTTTGTTGTGGTCTTTATACGCAACTACTTTCAACAAACCGCGCCATATGAACGCCAGTGCTTTATTTGGGGCATTGGTGTTGCTGGTTTGATCGCCGCATTTAGCGTATTAACTTCTGGTTTTTCACTGTTCGGAAGTGATGCGCTAAGCCGTGCCACAGGAACCTTCAACAATCCAAATCAAATGGCATACTTTGCAATTTGCCTAGGGGCTTTGGCGCTAACATTGTATTTGGCGCATTTAATAAAAACGCCCCTAACAATACTGCTTTTCATATCGGGTTTACTACTTGTTTTTGCCGCGCTTTCTAAGGCAGGCCTGATAGGCTTTATGCTGGTATTGTTTGCATTCAGCATAACAATTGCACATCGTGCACATTGGGGGATCGCCGCCATCGCACTTTTTGCCGCCCCGCTTTGTGTGGTCTACATACTATCAGCAGGATTTTTTGAACACGCATACGCCCTGCAACGCCTGCACGGAATAGGATCTGACGGCGATGATACCTTGTATCAACGCGGTTATCTGATGTTTCGCCACTTCAATACACCGTTTGAGGTTATTTTCGGGTTAGGCAGCACTAAAGTTCAAAATACCCTATCCCACGAAGTGCATAGCACCTTATTTTATAATCTTGTTAACTACAGCTTTATCGGATTTCTGCTTTATGCCGGGTTTCTTGTTGTCTGGGCAAAGCAGCTGGTAAAAGGCTTCGGCATATTGGCAATGATCGGGATCACAGGCGCGCCGATGCTGTACGGGCTGGCACATAACGGGACGCGGTTTACAATCTTTTATGTCTTGGTCGCCTGCGGGTTATCATTGGCGCGCGAAGCCGCTTTATCAAAGACAGACCCTGGTATCTAACGCAACAACTTGGCAAGCGTGAAAACAATCAACTTAAGATCAGTGCCAAATGATTTCGTCTTTGCGTATTTCATTATATAAATGGACTTCCGAGGTAATATTTCCTTCAGATACACCTGCTCGGGGTTGGTCGCTTTTGCAAGCAAATGGCTTTCGTCCATGTATTCCAGTGATGCAAAATCGGTGATTCCGGGACGAAGGCCGGACATGACAAGCCGAAGACCTTCAGGATATTGCAAAAACAAATGCGGCACTTCCGGGCGCGGGCCAACAAGGCTCATTTCCCCGATCAGCACATTAAACAACTGGGGTAACTCATCCAGCTTCAGCTGACGCAGAATTTTGCCAGCAGGGGTGATCCGGCTGTCATTCAAAGTAGTAATGGCATTGTATGTCGTTGCTTTATCAACGCGCATAGTTCGGAATTTATAGATATGAAACTGTTCTTCATGCAGCCCGACCCTTGCCTGTGAAAATAGTATTGGTCTGCCATCACAGCACCAAATAAACATCGCGCAGATCAGCAATACAGGCGATAATACAATAAGCCCGATCATTGCCACAATAAAATCAAAGCTGCGTTTTATCATCCAACCAACGCGTCCCTTAATGCTGCCACAACCTGATTATTCTGGGTTTTGGACATTGAGGGGAAAATAGGTAGGCTTAGACACCCTGCGAAATAGGCATCCGCATTAGGTAATCCACCTTGGGGGGTCTGTGCGGCTTTTGACCAATAGGTTAGCTTGTGCAACGGCGTGTAATGAACCGAATATCCAATATCACGTTTTGCAAATAATCCAGTGACCCTGTCCCTTGCAGCAATACCGCCATGCAGTTGGATAGGGTAAAGATGCCATGAATGGTCGCTTTCAATATCCGGTCGCGGTGGCTTCGATAGTGGCATGCCTTCCAGTGCCGCATCATACCATGCACCAATACGCATCCGCGCAATACGAAAGGCATCAACTTGGGCCAATTGCGCGCGTCCAATCGCGGCCGCAATATCTGTTAAGTTGTACTTGTACCCCGCCTCTACGACATCATAACGCCACAAGTCACTTTTCCCTGCAAACCGCGCAAAGGCATCACGGTCAATCCCATGGGTGCGCATAAGGCGACACCGTTCTGCAATTTCGGAATTTGACGTAACAATCATGCCGCCTTCGCCTGTCGTCATTGTTTTATTCGCATAGAAACTGAATACTGCCGCGTCCGACCCCATCGTGCCAATATGCTGTTTTCCAACACGTGATGGAATGGCGTGCGCCGCATCTTCGATCAAGCATAAATCATAACGCTCGCAGATTTTCAAAAGTGGTAGAATATCGACCGGGTACCCACCAAAATGCACAAAAACAATAGCCTTTGTGCGGGCCGTTATAGCGGCTTCTATCGCTACAAAATCACCGGAAAGCGTATTTGGGTCGATATCAACCAAGACCACTTTTGCACCCAGATAATGCACAACCTCTGCGCTTGCCGTAAATGTCAATGTTGGCACAATCACTTCATCACCGGGTCCCACGCCACATGCCTCAAGCACCAAATGCAGCCCCGCAGTCGCCGAATTTACCGCCAACGCATTCATATTGCCGCCTATAAATTCACCAAATTCGCGTTCAAACAAATTAACCTGCTTGCCGCTTGTAAGCCAACCCGAGGCAAGAACATCGGTTACAGCCTGTATTGTTGCTTCTGAAAGCTTGGTTTTGAAAAACGGCACGCCCATTTGAATCCTGTCCGGTATAAAAGTAAATTATCAGGGCATTTAAAAAATATTGTCGACTGTTTTAAAAAATACCCCTATACTCTCCTTTAAGTGGTAATTAGGATTAGTTTGTAACGTGATAATTAAAAAACTCTTAACGGTTAATATTATCCTTGCGACATCAGCTTGCGGTGTAATATATACCTCTCCTGCGGTTAATGATGCTTCCGGCACAGTAAAAGTCGTTGAGGCTACATTGCAATCCATCACCTATGCAAATAAATCACCATATACACCTAAACAACTTCCGGGTGCATTTAATCAATCTTCAAATCCACTTTATGAAAAATCTTTAGGCACGGTTTCGTATCAAACAACACTACCCAATAAACCCCTGCCACCCTACTTACCGGCACAAACCAAGCCCGGCCCCTATCGGTTAGGCATATCCGATGTAGTGCTATTGGCCGTGCCAATACAGCAAACGACCACCGCATTGGGCGCGCTTATTGCAACCCAAAATAATCGCCAAGGCTATACAATTCAGGATGACGGGGCCATTTCCGTTCCCGATATAGGGCGCATTACAATCGCAAACCAAACAATTGAAGAAGCCGAGGCAACGCTTTTTCAAGCTTTGGTCGAAAACCAGATAGATCCTAAATTTTCTTTGGAAGTTATTGAATATAACGCCAGAAGCGTTTCTGTCGCGGGTGCTGTAAAGCTGCCAAATGTAATTCCCATTTCAATGCGGCCCTTAACTTTGCAAAATGCTCTGCAAAATGCAGGTGGTGTTGCATCCATAACGCCGGAACATACTTTGGTGCATATTTTTCGGGACGGAAAACATTATCAAATGCCATTGCAAGCGCTGCAAGCACAGCCAAAACTACAAAGCTTTATACTGCACGATGGTGATCGTATTCTTATTGAAAACAGTTTCCAGCGCCAGACCGCCCTTAACGACGCAAAATCGCAGGCATTAACAGGACTACAGATTAAAGCCGATCTTAAGCGCAAAAAGTCGGAAACAGAACGCCAGGTATTTCTGACCAAATTAGAACTTGGTGCCGTTAAGCGTGAATATGTTTTTCTGGCAGGAGAGGTTGCGAAACAAGGCCGATTTCCTTTGCCCTTTAATAATACGGCATCACTTGCCGATGCAATTTATTCTGAAAACGGGATCAGAACGCGCGAAGCCAACTTAAGCCAAATCTACATCCTGCGCGCATCCAATACACCCCCGGCAGTTACTGCGTATCATCTGGACGCCAAAAATGCAGTCAATCTGCTGCTTGCAACCAAAATGCAACTGCGACCCAACGATATCGTATTTGTAGCCGAGCAGCGTGTAACCGCATGGAACCGTGTGATCAGTCAAATTCTACCTTCATTCAATGTTGCCAATTTGGCTGATTTGGTGGTCAATTAAGCTTTGGGGTCTCTGTATCAATTTAGGTAGTATTCTGAAGCATCATCACATCCAAATTGATCGCCGCAGCCATATTGCTTCATTGCCGCACTATCCACCTTGTTTAATATTAAACCGCTTACGCTTAGGCCAACAGACTTCAGCATGGCAAGGCCCTGTTTAACCTGCATCTTCAGCGTACCATTCCAAAGAACAACGTATAAAAGTATGTCCGCGTGCTGCCCGATAATGCGCGCATCCGGAACAGCCAGTACCGGTGCGGTATCAATAATTATATAATCATACTTTTGGCGCAGCATGGATATAAAACCTGCAAATGCGACCGATGAAAAAATATCGGCAGCATTCACTTTCGAGCCTTCCCCCAGAAGCAAGTCTATGCCGGTTCCGCAGGGTTTAAATATTGCATCTTCTAAAGCGGCCTCGCCAGACATTGCAGACAAAAATCCAAAATGTTCCCTGACGTTAAAGCGTTCGGATAGCGTGCGCTTTCGAATATCGCCCTCAATAACCAAAACAGTTTTTCCCAACCCGGCCATATTCTGCGCCAAAGTCAAAACCTGTGTTGTTTTACCTTCACCGGGCACTGATGATGTCATCATAATCACTTGCCGCTGCCTGCCAAAGTCCGATAGCAATATCGAGGTTCGCAGGTTTCGAACCGCTTCTGCAAACATCGACGCCGGCTTGTCTTTAATATAGGTTAATGCATCATTTTGATCTTTGGTTTTCAGCTTGGGAACTGCGCCCAAAACCTCATACCCGGTATACGCTTCAAGATCATCTGCCGTATGAAATGTATTATTTCCGTGCGCGCGCAACAAAACCAAACCACCACCCAATATACTGCCCAATAACGCGGATACCGTTATTATCACACTTACTTTTGGCGAGGCCGCCAAGGTGGGCACCGCCGATGACAAAAGGCGAATATCCGACTCTTGTAGCCCTTGCTGTATTATTGTTTCTTTCAGCCGGGTTAAAAAGCTTTCATAAAGCAATCCATTTGCCTGCGCATCACGTCGCAGGTTCTGAAGCTGCATCAGGTCCGCGGTTTGTGTATCAACCTCTGTTTTAAGTAATTTTTCTGATACTTGCAGCGCATTATATTGCAGGCCTAACCGTTTTGCATCTTGTTGCATCTTGTTGAAAATATCTTCCACCTGTAAACTTAAAACAGACTGGGACGTTTTGCCGGCATCCACATCTTTTGCTATGTGCATTAACTGCGGGTTCTTTATCTGGCCAATCGCACCACGAATATCACCGGACTCCAATACAGGCCCAATACGGGCCACGTTCGCTTGTAAAAGTGATTTCCTTGCGCCCAGGTCGAAAATACGGGTGCGCGTTTCTTTTAGCCGAACGGAAAGCGCGCCCAATGCTTCAGGGCTAATCAGTTGTGTTCTATCATTGAACTGTTTTATTTGTGCTTCGGAAAATTCCAGCTTCAACTTCAGCTCAGCGGCTTTTTTACTTAATCTATCGCTGGCAAGCTCTGTCGCTTTCAGCTTTTTATTTAACGAATCCTGAATATAGAGGCCTGCCAAAGCGTTAACGATCAACGCCGACTTGTCCGGGTTTTCGGTTGTAATATTAATTGAAAATGCCAGTGACTGGCGAATATTCGATACCGAAATTGCCGATATAACCGCGTTTACGACTGCGTTTAAGGTTTGTTGCGGGGTGGTTTTTTGTTCTTTAATGTTAAAGGTAGAATTCAAATAGGATATTGGATTGTACTTGCTTGGGCCTTGCAGCGCCTTATTGAATTCTGGATCATTTATCAAATTCAGCTTTTTCACTAAAGCTTCATTCAGATACCTTGATCGAATAACCTCAACCTCTGTATTAATCTCTTCCGTTGCACCTGAAGAGCCGGATAAAACGCTTTGAACGCTTGCAACATTCTTTTGTTTGATTTCCAGCGCAACAACAGCATTCGCCGGATATAACGGCACGGCAATCATAGTTGCGTAAAGGCCGCCCAAAAAGCTGGCTATTATAATGACAATCACAATCCGGTACCGACCCCACCAAAGTGTGCGTGCAATTGCCGTCAAATCAATCCCGTTTCCATCGTGCTGATGGCGCGCTTGCGGGAATATTCTTATGTGATTCAACTTATTCATACATTTCTGTTCACACCAATTAGGGTTTAAAATTAAAATTTTACAGAAATAGTATTAACAAGAACCTAATGCCCTTTAAGGCTACAAACCTTTTCCCAAAGACAAATAGCCAACGGGTTACCGCCGATCACATAAACAATCAAATTCGTTATTTATTAAGCACTATCCGTTTATATCACGCAGGATTTTAATTCATTTTTAGGGCTGCTGTTATGACCACGCCAAATGATACGCTTTTCCCTGACCAATGGCATTTTAATCTTATCGGTGACATTGAAACCATATGGGATCAATACACTGGAAGGGATGTTAATATCGGTATCTTTGCCGATGGGATTCAATTCACGCACACTGATTTGGATAATAATTATAATAATACGCTACAAATTGTTGATGACGCTGGCGTTGCAGTTTCAGCCGCACCAAATCTTACCAATAACGATGCGCTTGGAACCGCCGCAGCAGGCATTATTGCAGCCGAATTAAATGGCGACGGGACGGTGGGAATTGCATACCGCGCGTCTATTACCGGTGTGAATATTCTTGATGCCACAACATACGGCTTTCTTGGTTTCACAACATCTATAGGACAATCGGCTTTTTTACACGTTATAGATCAGGCAGCTTCCTTTGATATCATGACAAACGTCTGGAGCAAAACCGCCGCTTTTGATTTATCTAAAAGCCAGACCACTATAGGCAGCTTCGATTATCTTTATCTGCAAGAACTTGAACAAAACATGTCAGAAGGCCGCTTGGGATTGGGTACGGTCGTTGTGCAGGCCGCAGGCGATGACGGCATTGATGCAAACGGATCCAGCATAAATGCGTCGCGCCTGACCATTTCAGTTGCCGCAACAAATGGTGATGGCGGCGCAACAGAGCTTACCAATATCGGGTCATCCATTTTGATAGCCGCCCCCGCCGCCAACATCACAACCGATCTTATTGGCGATAACGGGTATAACGCAACGGGTATAACCGAGCCCACAGGCGCCGACCCCTTAACAGATACGGATTATACATCCGTTTTCGGCGGCACCCCTGCTGCCGCTTCCGTTGTTTCCGGGGTAATCGCACTTATGCTTGATGCAAATGCAGACCTGGGATGGCGCGATATTCAAAACATTTTGGCAATTTCCGCGGCACATACCGGCTCTGCGATTGGTGCTACCGCCGTTGGTTTTGAACGCAGTGGCTGGTTTGTAAATGGTGCCGGGAACTGGAACGGGGGCGGCATGAGCATAAACGCTTCATATGGCTACGGCATTATAGATGCTTTTGCAGCTGTTCGCATGGCAGAGGTTTGGTCAATACTTAACGAAACCCCGCTCACCAGCTTAAACGAGCAAACAGGCACGGCCTTTGCAACTGAATTCAGCACGGGGCTGGCGATCCCGGGCAACAACACAGAAGTGTCTTTTACCATATCATCCACAATAGATATTGCCGTTGAACACATACGGTTAAATCTGGATTTTGAACATCCGTTCATCGGTGATCTCAAGGTTTTCCTGACAGATCCCAGCGGTCATAAAATTCAGCTTGTATATGATAGCAATACGCCCACATCGTTTAACGGAACATGGTCTTATGGTATTACCAGCTTTCTAGGGGTAGCATCCTCTGGCGATTGGAAAGTGTCTATTTCCGATGCTTTTTCTGCATCAGAATCAGGTTTTTTATTTAACGGTTCCCTCGCATTTTTCGGCAGCGCAATAACAACGAATGATGTCCATCACTTTACAGAAGATTTTTTAGATTATGTAGCTGTTGATCCGACCCGAGCAACGATTTCAGACACAAACGGTGGGCAGGATTGGTTGAATTTCTCAGCCATATCAAATGCTGTTGCAGTAAACATACTTCCGGGCGGACAACTTTCTGTTGGCGGGGTAGTATGGGGCAGCCTATCGGACGAAGCAGAACAATTTGAAAACGTTATTACCGGAGATGGCAACGATTTTATAATCGGCAATAGCCTTGATAATACATTGTTCGGAATGCGCGGCGACGACAGGCTTCTTGGTGGCGGTGGTTCTGACAGTTTGGACGGCGGTGACGGGAATGATACGCTGTATGGCGGGCCTTCGGGGGATGACACGGTTCGTGGCGGACGCGGGTCTGACATTCTGTTTGGCGAAAGCGGCAGCGATACGCTGTATGGCGAGGATGGCTTTGATATCCTGCGTGGTGGCACCGGCGATGATTTCCTTTTTGGCGGCAACGGCAACGACCAACTGGAAGGCGGAACCGGCAATGACCGGATGGAAGGCGGCGAAGGAAACGATACGCTTTATGGCGGACCTTCGGGAAATGACCAACTGATCGGCGGCGGCGGCAATGATGTACTTTATGGCGAAAGCGGCATGGATTTCCTGGACGGTGGTGACGGTGACGACACACTGAACGGCGGCGGGAATAACGATATATTAATCGGTGCCAGTGGCATTGATACGCTGAACGGCGGCATTGGCAATGACCAGTTATTTGGCGGTATCGGCAATGATGTGCTTAATGGCGGCGGCGGCTCTGATAGCCTGTTTGGCGAGGATGGAGATGACACGCAGCATGGCAATGACGGCTTTGACGTATTGCGCGGCGGAAACGGTAATGACACGCTGTTCGGCGACAACGGCAATGACCGGCTTGAGGGCGGAAACGGCGATGACTGGATGGACGGCGGCAGCGGCAATGATACACTTTATGGCGGACCCTCTGGGAATGATGTGCTGATCGGCGGGACAGGCAACGATATTTTGTACGGCGAGGCCGGTGCCGACCAGCTAGAAGGTGGTGCGGGCAATGATACCTTGATCGGCGGGCGCGGGAACGACCTGCTGATCGGTGGTGCCGACAGTGACATCTTTGTGTTTGCCGATATGTTCGGCACTGACCGGATCACCGATTTTGATACCGGTAATTCAAATGAAATGATTAATCTGGCCGCAGTGGGTGCGATTGTCGACTTCGCCGACCTTTCGGCCAATCACATAGCCCAAGTAGGCGCCGATGTGGTTATCACCGACGGCGCAAATACCTTAACCCTGCTTGGCATCAACCTGGCCGCCCTAGATGCGGATGATTTCATATTCTGATAGTTTGGAATATCTACCGGCTTGAAGAAACCCCGACCTGTGCTGCACGCAACAATCTGTCACCGATCATAAATCCCTGACTTAAAACTTGAATAATATGACCTGCTTTTATATCCGGCACAGGGGCCTCAAACATTGCTTCATGTACTTGCGGGTTGAACTTATCACCAACAGCAGGCAGCACTGTTTCTATTTTATGTGTTTTGAAAACAGACAATAATTCACGCTTGGTTAATTCAATGCCGTCAATTAAAGCCTTTGATCCAGCGCGTTGGTCTTCATCAATGGCATCCAGCGCGCGCGACATATTATCGTAAACAGACAGCATGTCTTTTGCCAGCTTTGTACCGCCATAAATCTCTGCATCCCGCCGATTTCGCTCGCCACGTTTACGCTGATTTTCAGCTTCCGCCAAGGCACGCATAAGTCGGTCTTTTAAGGCTTTGTTTTCTTCGCGAAGTTCATCAAGCTCTGACAGCTCCATCGCTTCTTCGGTGATATCTATCTCTTCAAAGTCAGCGATATCATCGAAGTTCAGGTCAACTTCCGGTTCTTGTTTTGTGTCTTGTTTTTTATTAGCCATGTTCTTGCCTTGATGTTCTATTTTGACAAAATGCGCCCTACTAGTTGCGCGGTGTAATCTACAATCGGAACGATCCGACCATAATTCAAGCGCGTTGGTCCTATTACGCCAACAGCACCAATAACTTTTCGATCAGCACTCATATAAGGAGAAACTACCAAAGAGCTACCCGAAAGTGAAAAAAGTTTGTTCTCAGAGCCAATAAAGACCCGAACGCCTTCGCCTTGTTCAGACAATGACAGGAATTCGGTTATTTCTTGCTTTTGCTCAAGATCATCGAACAGATCTTTGATGCGATCCAGATCCTGTTGGGTCGCATCCTCTTCGATCAGATTTGATCGGCCGCGCACGATTAATCGCGCGCCGGGCCCAGCATCCAGTGACCAGCTGGCAACGCCTTCTTTTATCAAGGTCTGTGCCAGCTTGTCTAATTCAAGCCGGTGTTTTTCAATTTCCAGAAACAGCACTTCGCGCAATTCGCTTAACGTGCGGCCTGCAACAACAGAGTTCACAAAATTCGCAGCTTCGCGCATTGATGACAGGGTTTGACCCGGAGGGGGCGTAAACACACGGTTTTCAACCTGCCCGTCTGTCATAACCAGAATCACCAGCGTTCGCTCAGGCGTTAGTGAAACAAATTCGATATGTTTGATCGGGGTTTCGGACTTTGGGGCTAAAACCACGCTTGCGCTATGGGTTAACCCGGACAAAAGCGCGCTTGCTTTGTCCAACACTGCCCCTATTTCACTTTCTTCTTCCGAAATGGATTTCTCGATTTGTTGGCGTTCATTACTGGATAGGTCACCAACCTCCAGCAAACCATCGACAAACAAGCGCAATCCTTGTTGTGTCGGGATCCGCCCAGCGGAAGCATGCGCGCTATCCAGCAGGCCAAGATGTTCAAGGTCCTGCATAACATTGCGAATGGTCGCGGCGGATACCTGTTCACTTAACGATCTTGTCAATGTACGCGAGCCCATCGGCTCACCCGTTTCCAGATATGATTCCACCAATAGCCGAAAAACCTCACGGCTACGGCTATTCATATTGTTAATTGGGCTTACAGACATGTCGACCAATGGTTAATCCAAAAGATAAAGCTTGTTATTACTAGGGATTGTTTGCCTTGCGGTCAATCGGCCTTTGCACCTTTCGGCACAAAAGGGTATCACGCTGAAAAACAAAGGAACCTACACATGCGCCCATCAAGCCGTGCAACCGATGAATTGCGAAACATTGTTGTCGAAACCAATATTACCAAACATGCCGAAGGGTCTTGTCTGATCAAATGTGGGGATACCCATGTTTTGTGTACGGCTTCCATAGAAGAACGCGTACCGCCATTCATGCGCAATACCGGACTGGGTTGGGTTACCGCAGAATACGGCATGTTGCCCCGCGCAACAAATACACGCAATCGACGCGAAGCTGCCTCTGGTAAACAATCTGGCCGTACGCAGGAAATACAGCGATTGATTGGGCGCTCATTGCGCGCAGGCATAGATCGTGTCGCACTGGGCGAACGCCAGATCACAGTTGATTGTGATGTTTTGCAGGCTGATGGCGGCACACGGTGTGCATCCATAACCGGCGGCTGGATTGCTTTGCGATTAGCTATAAACGGGCTTCTTACGTCCGGTGCGATTAAAAATGACCCGATTATTGGCCACGTGGCCGCCGTTAGCTGTGGAATTTATGGCGGCCAACCTGTTTTGGATCTGGATTACGCAGAAGATAGTGAAGCCGGGACCGATGCGAATTTCGTGATTACAGACACGGGTGGCATTGTTGAAATCCAGGGCTCGGCTGAAGGGGCCACATTTTCACGCGCCGAATTCAATAAACTAATGGACTTGGCTGAAAAAGGCACCGCAGAACTTGTAATCGCCCAAAAAGCGGCAACAGCCTAAGCATGCGCAAACTTGTTGAAAATAGGCTGGTGCTGGCATCCCACAACAAGGGCAAGCTAGTGGAAATTGCCGAACTGTTAAAACCGTTCGGCAAATCAGTTGTATCGGCAGGTGATCTTGGCTTTGCGGAACCGGCCGAAACCGAAGATAGCTTTGAAGGAAATGCAAGGATTAAGGCGCATTTTGCGGCAAAGTCTTCCGGTCTTCCTGCATTATCTGATGACAGCGGGCTACAGGTTTTTGCGCTTGATAATGCCCCCGGCGTCTATTCTGCCGATTGGGCGGAAACACCGGACGGGCGTGATTTCAATCTGGCAATGAACAAAGTCTGGACGCAGTTGGAAAAATCGCAATCTTCAGCGCCTTATAAAGCCAGATTTATCTGTGTTTTATGCATCGCTTGGCCAAACGGTCACGATGAAATTTTTCATGGCACGGTAAATGGTTCTATCGTTTGGCCAATGCGCGGCAACAGTGGTTTTGGCTATGACCCTATATTCAAACCCGTTGGAAAAACCCAAACATTCGGTGAAATTGATCCGGCTGAAAAGCACGCAATAAGTCATCGCGCTGATGCATTCGCCAAACTTACAGCCGCGTGTTTATGTGATTGAAGATTGGCAAAATGGCGGGTTCGGCATTTATATCCATTGGCCATTTTGCCTGTCAAAATGCCCTTATTGTGATTTCAATTCCCACGTTCGCGGCAACGTAGACCACACCGAATGGAAGCACGCACTACTATCCGAATTGCGCCATGCCGCACAATTAACCCCAGACCGGTCCGTACAATCCATATTTTTTGGCGGCGGGACACCCAGCCTGATGGCCGCCGATACTGTAGGGTCAATTATAGATGAGGTCGCCAAGCTGTGGCGCATCGGCAATGATGTGGAAATCACGCTTGAAGCCAACCCGACATCTGTCGAGGCTGATAAGTTCTTGGATTTTAATAAAGCGGGTGTTAATCGAATTTCGATGGGCATTCAGGCATTAAATGATATTGATTTAAAGCGTCTTGGGCGGCTTCATACGACTAAAGAAGCACTGCAAGCCTTTGATATTGCTAAAAATAATTTTTCTCGTGTCAGTTTTGACCTGATATATGCACGCCAAGATCAAACCATAGAGAATTGGCAACATGAGCTTACCCAAGCGCTAGATCTAACCGTAGATCATTTATCCTTGTATCAATTAACAATTGAAGAAAATACACGGTTCGGCGCGTTATATAAGCGTGGCAACCTAGGTGGATTGCCAAACGATAACCTTGCGGCAGACCTGTATCTGGCAACAGATGAAATTTGCGCAAATGCCGGCCTTGATTGTTATGAAATATCAAATTACGCCCGCAAAGGTTCTGAATCAAAACACAATCTGGTCTATTGGCGTTACGGTGACTACATCGGTATTGGCCCGGGCGCGCACGGACGCATAACCCTGGACGGCGTCAAACATGCTACAATTACACCAATGTCACCGGAAACTTGGCTAAAACAGGTCCAAACCAACGGCTTTGCCTTTAAAACATCCGAGACAATATCAAAATCCGACCAAGGCGAAGAATACCTTATGATGTCCTTACGTTTGGCAGAGGGCACTGATTTAGAACGGTTTCAAACATTAACAGGCCATACATTGGATGCAGATAAAATAAAAATGCTTACGGATGAGGGTCTGGTATCTTGTGAAAACAACAGGCTGGTTGCCAGCCCGTCAGGGCGCATGGTTTTAAATGCCGTTCTAAAGGAGCTGCTGATTTAAATGCGCATATTATGGTTTATATTCGGCTGGATTTGTATC
>DAOUQS010000206.1 GCA_030625465.1 Amylibacter sp.
GCGAATAGCGACCAGATATAGGCAGTATAGACCGCCAGAAATAGCGCACCCCACAACTTGCCCAGATCAATCTTGAACCAGATAAACGGGAAAAGTGCCAAAGATGCTGCCAGCATAACCCAGAAATCAAACGTAATAAATTCATCCGCTACCGGAAGTGTAGTAATCAGGCTGGTGATGCCGACGACACCAAGCATATTGAATATATTCGAGCCAATGACATTGCCGATCGCCACATCCGCCTCTTTCCGGTAGGCGGCCATAACAGTCGTCGCAAGTTCGGGCAAAGACGTTCCAATGGCAACCATTGTCAAACCGATAATCGCATCATCGATACCCGCCCTTTGGGCGATATTAACCGCACCTTCAACCAACAGGTTCGCACCAAGCGGCAGGCCAATCACGCCAATGGCCAGCATAATAACAATTTTCCACCAAACGCCACCGGCTTTCGGGATGTCTTCAGTCGCCGCCTTCAGTGCCGCGCGTGACCGCTTTGCATGCCGGTAAGCTTGAAACAGGATCACACCCAGCATCATTAGCATCAGCACACCTTTTACATAAGTAAACGGTCCCATTAACCCCATAATCACGAAGACCACCGATGCAAAGATCATGTGCATATAGTTCTGTTTGCTTGAAATATCTTGCGTCGAGATGCCAAACAGCAATGCGGGCAGGCCCAGCACCAGCAGCACATTTGCGATATTGGAGCCAATAATATTACCCAATGCCAGACCGGCCGCATTTTCCATTCCGGCTTTGACAGAAATCAGCAATTCGGGTGCAGAGGTTCCGAAGGCAACAATCGTCAAGCTGACAATAAGTGCCGGTATCCCCAGTTTAAGGCTAAGCCCGACAGCGCCGCGCACCAATGCATCACCGGTCACCAATAAAATGACAAACCCGCTGATTACATATAGAAAATCCAAAGCCGTTCCGCTCGCTATTTCTTGCCGCAGACACAGGGTTTATTGCCTATCTTATAGGCCCCGCACTTGCTGCACTTCCCCGTGGTCTCAATGCTTTTGCGGCGCTTGATTTTTGGCAAGCTCGGCATGCGTAACTTCCCAAGAAGCCCGAGTATCATCATGCCGATAAGAAAGAAAGTGATGACCTTAACCATGCTTTATTACAACCCGAACTGTGACCAGAAAATACGTTCTTCTATATTGGAAATCATATTGACAGAACTACCAAAGCCCAACCGTTTGAATAATGACTTCTTTTGTCCAAGAGCGTTCAGGCGAACATCATCACCAAACCTCTCTTTCATTTTTGCACCTAGATGCGCGATGCCGTCCACCAGACCGTTATCAACAGCATCTTTGCCTATCCAGACCTCGCCTGTGAACAGTTTATCACTGGCCAGTTTCGATCCACGCCTGTCTTGTACATGGGCGATAAAATTGTCGTGAATTTTCTTTTGCAACGCTTTTAGCCGCTTCACATCCGAAGGGCGTTCAGGGCGAAAAGGGTCCAGCATACTTTTGTCCTGCCCGGCAGTATGAACCCGCCGTTCAACACCTTGCTTTTTCATCAGATCATGAAACCCGAAAGAGGCAGAGATCACACCGATCGAACCTATGATAGAGCTGTCATCAACGTAAATTTCATCTGCGGCACAGGCCAACCAATAACCGCCCGATGCGGCAACATCTTCGCAAAACGCATAAACCGGCACATTCTTTTCTGTCGACAAACGCCGGATACGCGTACCGATAAGCGATGACTGCACAGGCGAGCCACCGGGTGAGTTCAGCTCGATCGCCACAGCTTTGGGTTTGCCTTTGTGAAAGGCACGTTCCAGAAGCGGGCCAAGCGTTGCATCGTTTAGCGCACCACCGCCAAAGCGGCCGCTTTCGGCGATCACACCGGACAGGCGGATCACGTTAACAACCGGGCCGCCTTTTAGTTTTTTAATAATCGGTATCATGCTCATAGACCTAGTGACTTATGTAAGGTTCAACAACCGCAGTTCGATGCATTTTTTCAAATTATGCAGAAGTTGTGCCTTTTGGTAGGTATGCATGCATGTATCTGCGCACCATCATTCAAAACGGTGCGCAGTTCATATAGTGGCGTTACTGGGAACGCATATCTTTTGGATCAATGCCCGCAACCGCAACAGGGGTTGTCATCGCGTCACGGCGGAACGGTTCACCCATTTCCTGATTCAGCATCACTTCGATGAAGGTGGTTTTACCGTCTTCCATCTGTGCCTTGACGGCAGTGTTCAGGGTTTCGGACAGACCTTCCATTGTCGTGGCAATAACACCGTTTACGCCGCACGCCTTGGCAATACCTGCGTAAGACACGTTGTAGTCCAACTCGGTTCCGACGAAATTGTCGTTATACCAAAGTGTCGTGTTACGTTTCTCAGCGCCCCATTGGTAGTTACGGAAAATTACCATGGTGATGGCAGGCCATTCATCACGACCGCATGCGGTCATGTCGTTCATTGAAATCCCAAACGCGCCGTCACCGGCAAAGCCCACAACCGGCGTTTCGGGTTGGCCGATTTTTGCGCCCAAGATTGCTGGAAAGCTGTATCCGCAGGGGCCAAACAGACCGGGTGCCAGATATTTGCGACCGGTTTCGAATGACGGGTAGGCGTTGCCGATGGCACAAACATTACCGATATCGGATGAAATAATGGCATCCTTTGGCAGAACTGCCTGTATTGCGCGCCAAGCTTGGCGCGGTGACAGATGTTCCGGTTTGGCAGCACGGGCGCGTTCGTTCCAATCGATACCTTCGTCACTATCATCTTCGTGATCCATCGAAGTCAACGTTTGCGCCCAGTTTGATTTGGTGCTTGCAATCAGTTCACGGCGTTCTTTACGCCCTGCGTCCCCTGCGCTGTCACCCAATTGAGCCAGTAATTGTTCCGCCACCTGTTTTGCATCCCCGACGATACCAACGGTTACCGGCTTGGTCAGGCCAATGCGGTCAGGGTTGATATCGACCTGAATGATTTTTGCCGATGTCGGCCAGTAATCAATACCGTATCCCGGCAGCGTCGAGAACGGATTCAACCGTGTCCCCAAAGCCAGTACAACGTCAGCCTTTGCAATCAGCTCCATCCCTGCTTTTGATCCGTTATAGCCCAAGGGCCCTGCAAACAAAGGGTGTGATCCGGGGAATGCATCATTGTGCTGATAGCCACAGCAAACTGGTGCATCCAGCCGTTCAGCCAGATCTTGTGACGCGGGAATAGCCCCGCCGATCACCACGCCCGCACCGTTCAGGATCACGGGGAACTTGGCTTCGGACAAAAGCTTTGCGGCTTCAGAAATTGCGTTTACCCCGCCTGACGGGCGTTCGAAATCGACAATCGCGGGAAGATCAATGTCGATCACCTTTGTCCAGAAATCGCGCGGGATATTGATTTGTGCGGGTGCAGACAGACGTTTGGCTTTCATAATCACACGGTTCAGCACTTCAGCCATACGGGATGGGTCGCGCACCTCTTCCTGATAGGCCACACAATCGGCGAACATACGCATTTGCTCAACCTCTTGAAACCCGCCTTGCCCGATGGTTTTGTTGGCAGCCTGCGGGGTGATCAGCAACATTGGGGTATGGTTCCAATAGGCGGTTTTGATCGGTGTCACCAAATTGGCAATGCCCGGGCCGTTCTGTGCAATCGCCATGGTCATTTTACCGGAAGCCCGTGAAAAGCCGTCTGCCATCATGCCTGCGGTATACTCATGCGCGCAATCCCAGAATGTGATCCCGGCTTTCGGAAAATAATCCGAGATCGGCATAAAAGCCGAGCCGATAATGCCGAACGCATTATCAATACCATGCATTTGCAGGACTTTCACAAAGGCTTCTTCTGTTGTCATTTTCATATCAG
>DAOUQS010000083.1 GCA_030625465.1 Amylibacter sp.
AACATGCCACGCATAATAGAACCGTCCTTCCGACAATCTGTAGATATGATGCTTGAAAAGGCGATTAGCTTGATGGATCTATCGCCCGGGCTTCAGGAAAAGATACGGGTATGCAACTCGACCTATACTGTGCGTTTCGGGGTAAAGCTGCGCGGCGATATTCATACATTTACGGGTTATCGCGCTGTGCATTCGGAACATAAGGAGCCGGTCAAGGGTGGCATCCGTTTTTCATTGTCGGTCAATCAGGATGAAGTCGAAGCGCTTGCCGCATTGATGAGTTATAAATGCGCTTTGGTGGAAACCCCGTTCGGTGGTTCCAAAGGCGGGTTGCACATTGACCCGAATGCCTGGGAAGCTGATGAAATGGAACGTATCACACGACGTTTCGCTTATGAGCTAATCAAGCGTGACCTGATACATCCGTCACAAAACGTGCCAGCCCCCGATATGGGGACGGGTGAGCGTGAAATGGCATGGATTGCCGACCAGTTCAGCCGGATGAACACAACCGAGCTGAACTCGGAAGCTTGTGTGACGGGCAAGCCTTTGAATAAGGGCGGTATTGCGGGCCGTGTGGAAGCAACCGGCAGAGGTGTTCAATACGCTTTGCAGGAATTTTTCCGCCACCCCGAAGATATTAAAGCGGCCAAAATGAAAGGCACGCTTGATGGCAAACGGGTCATTGTGCAGGGTTTGGGCAATGTGGGTTACCACGCGGCCAAGTTCCTGTCCGAAGAAGACGGCTGCCTGATTACGGCAGTTCTTGAACGCGATGGCGCGATCATCAATGACAAAGGCATAAATATCGAGGAACTTTCCGCGTATATTCGTGCCAAAGGCGGTGTGAAGGGCTTTTCTGACGGCACTTACGAAGCAGACAGTGCTGCGGTTCTGGAAAAAGACTGCGACATTCTAATCCCCGCTGCGATGGAAGGTGTAATTAACCTGTCAAACGCGGACCGCATATCAACCAAGCTGATTATCGAGGCGGCAAACGGCCCTGTTACGGCCGGTGCGGATGATGTTCTACGCAAAGCCGGTGTGGTTATTATTCCGGACATGTATGCCAATGCGGGCGGTGTGACGGTTTCATATTTCGAATGGGTGAAAAATCTAAGCCACATTCGTTTTGGCCGTATGCAGCGACGCAAGGAAGAAGCTAACAACATCTTGTTGATCAAAGAGCTGGAGCGTCTGGTAGGCAAGCCTGTTTCCGAGGATTTCAAGACCAAGTTTTTCCATGGGGCAGGCGAGCTGGAGCTGGTACGTTCCGGCCTGGAAGACACTATGCGCGCAGCTTATCAGTCGATGCGGACAGTTTGGCATTCACGCGATGATGTGGATAGTCTGCGTACTGCGGCCTATCTGGTGTCATTGGGCCGGATTGCGGACAGCTATAAAGGGCTGGGTCTGTAAACGCCAAATCAGAACGGCGAGGTTCCGTCGATTTTAGCTTTCAGGCTGCGGTAGGATTTAATGTTTTCCGCAGCCTCATCGCCACCGGCTATAACCAGCAGGTGCAGCAGGCTTTCCAGAATTGCGATAACGCCCAGATAGCAGGCGAAAGCATATGGGCTTTCCATTTCGGCGGTCA
The DNA here is from genome assembly GCA_030625465.1 of Amylibacter sp. GTDB lineage: Bacteria > Pseudomonadota > Alphaproteobacteria > Rhodobacterales > Rhodobacteraceae > Amylibacter. The sequence goes on from DAOUQS010000083.1 coordinate 1,598, forward strand.
GAACCGCTTCGGGGTCCAGCTCTGATAGTGGTAGGTTGCTATCCGTGATGATCAGCAGTTTAAGGCCCTTTTCACGGGCAAACTTACAGGCATTTATCGTAACCTGACTGTAAGGGCTGACAGTAATGGCCAGCAGGACATCCCTGTCATCGGCAAAATTCAGATCCACAATGGGGTTTGCCATGTCGCGCGGGATAAACTGCACATTGGGCAGAACCAGTCTGGCGATGTGTTGGAAATAACTGGCCAAAGTATAGCTGGTGCTGGTGGCGGTTATGTAAACTGTGCGCGCACTGGTCAGCACATCCACGAATTTCTCTGATGTTTCGGGTGTCATTTGGCTTAAGCTGTGCTTGAGGATGGACATTGCATTTTCTGCGGAATCGGCCAGGATATGGCCGGTCGGGCCGTGGGCTGATAATTCATTCAGCCATTTGCCATTGATTGCCGGTTTTGATGTGCTGCGCAGGGCGCGGCGGAACGGGTCGCGGAATTCATCGAAGCCGGGGAAACCCAGCTCTTTGGATAGGCGGACAAGTGAATAGGTGCTGACACCTACTTTTCCGGCCGTGGTTCTGATCGGATCAATGCCGAAGTCGGCAGGGTGGTCTATCACATATTTGGCAGCAAGTTGCAGCGTCGGGGCCAGTGATGAATACTGTTCCCGCAGATTTGCTAACACCCGGTTTTGCTGCGTAGTGCTCATGTTTCAATTCCCATTTCAATCAAACAAGGGTTAGGACCCTAATGGCTGAAGTGCCCACTATAGACGTATCTGGGCCGACATTGCTAGGCATGTATTTTAACCGCTTCAAGGCGGGTGTAATAGGGCATGGCCTGTGCCAGAACCGCTTGTAGATCATCCCCGATTTCCGGCAGAGGCCCTTCGGGGCCTGCAAAGCCGGTACTGTTCCACACCGCCGGATACCAATGCGGTGCCCACGGGCCATCTTGGGGGTGGCCGCCTTTGGGCCAGCTTAACATGGCGGGATCAAAGGGCAGGTCAATGGCTTGGCACAAAGCGCGCAACATCGCTTCGGGATCGTTGCGAATGTCGGCGCTGTCGATGACGATGGGGGCGTGTCCCAAATGCTGGGCAACCTGATCGTAAATTTCGGCCTGTTCGCGAAAGCCGATGTCGGAAAGTGACGGGCTTTCGCGTTTGGCGTGGTAGCTGGCAATGACCCTTGCGGGATGGCGAATAAGGAAGACACTGGTGACATCGTGCATCCATTCGCGATCAAACGCAGGCAGCATATGTTGGGTCATATGCTTTTGATAATAAACCGGTTTTCCGTGCGGTATCGAGCCTGTCAGACGTTCGGATATATCCAAAGGCTTCTGCGGCCATTGCGCCAGTATGTCATCGCGCATCGGGTGGTTCAGGCCGGTTTCCAGCAGGTAGGCGGCATAATAGGGTTCATCCGAGACCGCACAATCTTTGCGCGCGCCAAAAGCGTACATCATTGCCGTGGACAGGTTGCGCGGCCCTGACCACATGGCAATCCGTTTCATGCGGTTTCTGCCGCAATCAGGCCGGCATACAGGGCGCGGATGCGTTTTGTGACCGGGCCAAGGCCGGCTTGGCCAATGCTGCGCCCGTCGATTTCGGATACAGGTGTTTGTGCGCCGAAAGTGCCGGTCAAAAATGCCTCATCCGCACTGTAGGTGTCGACCAGTGAATAATTGCGCTCAAGACATGTGATGCCGTTTGCGTGGCACAGATCAATCACCTTTTGACGGGTGATCCCGTTCATGCAGTAATCCCCAGTACTGGTCCAAACCGCACCCTTTTTGACGATGAAAAAGTTGCAGGCGTTGGTGGTGTTCACAAATCCATGCACGTCCAGCATCAAGGCTTCATCTGCGCCGGCCTTTTCAGCGGCAATGCAGGCCAGAATGCAGTTCAGCTTGGAATGCGAGTTCAGCTTCGGGTCCTGGGTCATCGGCAGACCGCGCACGTGCGGCACGGTGGCCAGACGGATCGGGCGGGGCAGGGACGGTTTGGAATGTTCGCAGATAATCACCACGGTCGGGCCTGATTGTGACAGGGACGGGTGCTGGAACGGCTTGACCTTGACGCCGCGCGTGACCATCAGGCGCACATGCACATCCGTGGTCATATCATTGGCCATACGGGTGGCTTCAAGGGCGGCAATCACGCCCGCGCGATCCATCCCTATATCAAGGTCTATTGCCTTGGCGGCCTCAAACAAACGATCCATGTGATTGTCCAGAAATGCCCAGACCCCGTTATAAAGCCGCAAACCTTCCCACACCCCGTCGCCCAGCATAAAGCCGCTGTCATAGACCGAGACCATGGCCTGTGCGCGCGGCACAATCCGGCCATTTACATAGATCTGAATGCTTTCATTGCGTTGATCATCGGCGGCCTGATGCGTGGTGACGTGCTTGTCCATGAACGGTATCTTCCATCTGTATTTGTCGAAATATTGATGGAAATAACGGCGGTTTGTCAATCTTATTAACAATCCGTGTGGCGTACCCCCAGCGGTTGCGGAATATCTTGCCTTGGATTTAATTGCTGATAAATAGGATGGAAATACGCCTGTGGGCGATCTGGTGTTAGCGGAGAAATGACATGGAAATTCTATCTGAAAATACTTGTTTTGGCGGGGTTCAGGGGGTTTATAAACATAGCTCTGACGCTTGTCTGTGTGACATGACTTTTGCGGTTTATATGCCGCCGCAGGCACGCGCGCAAAAGGTGCCGGTGCTGTGGTTCCTGTCGGGCCTGACCTGCACGCATGACAATGCGATGACCAAGGCAGGCGCGCAGGCTTGGGCGGCCAAATATGGGGTTGCTTTAGTGTTTCCCGATACGTCGCCGCGCGGTGACGATGTGGCAAACGATGAGGCCTATGACTTGGGTCAAGGCGCGGGGTTCTATGTGGATGCAGTGCAAAACCCCTGGGCGCCGCATTTCAATATGTGGACTTATGTGACAGAAGAATTGCCGAAACTGGTCGCGGCAGAGTTTGATATTATAGAAGAAAACCAAGGGATTACCGGACATTCTATGGGTGGTCACGGTGCGTTGACCATTGCGATGTCCTTGCCTGATCGTTACAAATCGGTTTCGGCTTTTGCACCGATCGCAAACCCGACTGCCTCTGATTGGGGGCGCAAGCAGTTGGGGGCTTATATGGGGGCGGATGAAGCGGCTTGGGCGGCACATGATGCGTCATTACTGATGGCAGATCGCGGCTTTCATAGCCCGGTTTTGATAGATCAGGGGACGGCGGATAATTTCTATGATTTGCTACGCCCGCAGGCCTTGGCTGATGCGATAACCCAACGCAAACAGGCCGCGACTTTTCGGATGCAAAGCGGTTACGATCACAGTTATTTCTTTATCCAAAGCTTTATGCAGGACCATGTGAAGTTTCATGCGGAATTACTGAAGTGATACAACCTCGCGCTTGAAAAGTTGTTGTGCGACTTTTTGCGGGTCTTCTTCAAAATTCCGCGCCGCCATGTGGCCGGCATAAACCGCGTCCGCGATTAGTCCGGGGGCTGCCGCATCGCCGATCAATTCCAGCGTATTGAACGCGGTTTTGCCCGCTTTCAGGGTATCATATAGTGCGCTGTGGCGGATGCGTTCCGTGACTAACAGAACTGTGCCGCATTGGATATCCTGCGCTTGGCCTGAATAGGTGCAGGCCAGTTTGCAACCCGCGCTGGTGATTGCGGCCAGTTCCTGATTTGTGTGAATTGTCACGCCAAGTTCAATCAGGCTTTTCTGGATGCGTTTTTGTTCAAGCGTCAGCTCTGTCCAGGGCGACACCATGCTGGCGGGGGTCATGAAAATCACCTTATGGCCTGCGGCGGCCAGATGTTCGGCCAGAACGCCGCCGATATAGATCTGATCGTCATCATAGATCACAACCGGGCCGTTTTCGGGCATTTTGCCCGCTATAATATCGTCGGGGGTCAGTATCTGCATGCTATCTGCTATCTTAAGCGGCTTGTGGCTGCTGCGCCCGATACCGTCGCGCCGCCAGCTGGCACCGGTGGCCACAAAAACATTGGGGATGTCCAGCTCAAGAACGTCTTTTGCGGTCAGATTACTTTGCATGAACATCTGCACATTGGCGCGTTGTTGCAGGTCGTAAATCCGGTGGTCGGCGACACGTTTCCATGCGCCCAAACCGTGCAAATGCGACTCGGCTAAAACCCGTCCGCCGGCTTCCTTGCGGGCTTCCGCCAATGTGACCTGATAGCCGCGTTTGGCCAGTTGCATCGCACATTCCAGCCCTGCGGGGCCGGCACCAATAACCAGTGCCTGTTCTTGCGATCCCTTAGGGGCGATTTTTTCAGGGTGCCAGCCACGGCGCCATTCTTCGCCCATTGTGGGGTTTTGGGTGCAGCGGATCGGCACGCCCAGATTATCGCTGGAGACACAGATATTGCAGCCGATACATTCGCGGATTTCGTCAATGCACCCGTCCTTGATTTTCTGCGGTAGAAACGGATCGGCAATTGACGGGCGTGCGGCGCCGATAAAATCAACCACGCCGCGTTTGACCAGTGAAAGCATCATATCGGGTGAGGTCAGACGGCCAACGGCGACCACCGGTTTGGTGGTGACCTGCTTGACGAAATCAATGTAGGGTATTTGATAGCCGTCATTTGGCTGGAACCGCGTGGTGGCACTGTCGTTTGACCAGTCCGATACGTTTACGTCCCAAAGGTCGGGTATTTCGGCGAACATTTCCACAACGGCGCGGCCTTCTTCATGGGCCTGCATCCCGTCGATGCCCTGCATTTCATCCACGGCAAAGCGGAAGGCCACGGCGCAAGTGTCGCCGACCTCTTCGTGGGTTTCTTCCAGCAATTCACGGATCAGGCGGGCGCGGTTTTCAAGACTGCCGCCGTATTCGTCCGAGCGGTCATTGAATTGCGGTAACAAGAAATGGTGCGGCAGGGACATGTGGTGGCCAGCATAGACATAGATCACATCGAAGCCTGCCTGTTTGGCGCGGCGTGCGGCGGCACGGTGCCAGCGGCGAAATTCGCGAATGTCCGATTTATCCATAGCGCGGGCCTGTTTGGGGTAGGCAAAGTCAACCGACATGTCGGATGGCGCAAGAATCGGCGCGCGGGTCAGCATGTTGGCGGCGTGATTGCCGTTGTGAACCAGCTCCACCGCTGCCAGCGCACCCTTGGCGTGAACCGCGTCTGTCATCAGGCGCAAAGCGGGGATGTCGTGTTCGTCCCATAGGCGCTGTTCGGCATAGGGCGACAGATCGGAACTGGGATGGATTTCGCATTCTTCGGTGCTGACAACGCCCCAACCACCTTCGGCTTTCATCGCGCGCATGGCGGCGTGGGCTTGCGGCCTGACATGGCCCATGCCGCAGCAGTGCGGGACTTGGTAGAAACGGTTCGGTGCTGTGACAGGGCCTATTTTTACAGGTTCAAACAGGATAGAATACTTGGCGTTACCGGACATTGCGCATACCTTGATATTTTGATTGTACTGTGCTTGATTTTATGAAATTATACAAGCGTATAATAAGAATGAAGGACTGGCATCCACATGGTTAATTCGCGCAAACAGTTTAAACGGGAAAGTCCTGACCAGCGTCAGGACGACTTGATCGCCGCGACGTTAAGGCTGATCGCCTCAGGCGGACCTGAAGCGGCGACCGTGCGCAATATCGCGATGGAGGCGGGGGTGACACCGGGCTTGATCAGGCATTACTTTTCAACCAAGGAAGATTTGATCGGTGCGGCATATGAACGGCATATGACAACCATGCGCTATGCCACATATTCAACGCGTGAAGGCGCACTTCCCGGTGCTGTTGCGCGGCTTGCAGCCCTTGTCACGGCATCGTTGACTGCGCCTGTCACAGACCCGCGTGCAATGGCGCTTTGGGCCGGTTTTATTCAGTCTGTTCAACGGGATGCCGCAATGCATGCAATCCATGAAAAGACCTATTTCCAGTTCCGCGATCAGTTGCAAATGTTCATATCTGATGCGTTTATTGAATTGGGGCAGCCCAAAGATCAGGCGGATTTGCGTAAATTTGCTATCGCCTGCAACGCGGTTCTGGACGGGTTGTGGCTAGAAGGCAGTGCGCTGCCGGATACATTCGAAACAGGTGAGTTGCCTGCCATAGGGCTGGCATCAATCGGGGCAATTCTTGGAATGAAACTGGAGGGGTGACAATGCGGTTTGCAACAAGGACAGAGCGACTTGCCGATCTGGGCAGTGCAAAATGGACGGTGCATTTGCGGGCCGTGGATATGCAGGCAGAGGGGCGCGATATTATCAAGATGACCATCGGGGAACC
>DAOUQS010000109.1 GCA_030625465.1 Amylibacter sp.
TCGTCTTTCAACGCGGCAATCACCGCGTCCAGATCCTGCACGGATGTTCGTTTGTCACCCAGACGGCGTACTGAAACCGTACCTTCGTCAACTTCGCGCATACCAACAGCCAGTATCACTGGAACCTTGCCCAATGAGTGTTCACGCACCTTGTAATTGATCTTTTCATTGCGCATATCCGCCTCGGCACGCAGGCCGGCCGCCTTCAGTTTCGCAACCGTTTCAGCCACGTAATCATTGGCATCAGACACGATAGAAGCCACCACAATCTGGCGCGGTGCCAACCACAACGGGAAGCGACCCGCATAGTTTTCAATCAGCACCCCAAGGAAGCGTTCAAACGACCCCAATGTGGCGCGGTGCAACATCACCGGCGTGTGTTTTGCCCCGTCTTCACCGACATATTCCGCGTCCAGCCGTTCGGGCAGAACAAAGTCGGCCTGTAGCGTGCCAAGTTGCCATTCACGGCCGATCGCATCGGTCAGTTTAAAGTCCAGTTTCGGGCCATAAAATGCCCCTTCGCCTTCGTCTACGTCATAGGGTAAATCCAGCTTCTTGATGGCACTTTCAAGGGCGGCTTCAGCCTTGTCCCAAACCGCGTCAGAACCAGAGCGAACCTCTGGTCGTGTTGAAAACTTTATGTCAAACTTTTCAAAGCCCAAATCACTGTAAACACTGGATAAAAGTTCTATGAACTTCTTGGTTTCGGCGGCGATTTGATCCTCTGTGCAAAAGATATGCGCGTCATCTTGGGTAAACCCGCGCACCCGCATCAAACCGTGCATAGAGCCAGAGCTTTCATACCGGTGACAAGAGCCAAATTCGGCCAGTCGCAACGGCAGGTCTCGGTAGCTTTTCATGCCCTGATTATAGACCTGAACATGGCATGGGCAGTTCATCGGTTTTAGCGCGTTTACCCGCTTTTCATTGGCATGCTCTTCATCAATTTCAGTGATGAACATATTCTCGCGGTATTTTTCCCAATGCCCCGAAGCTTCCCACAGTTTGCGGTCAACAACCATCGGGGTATTAATCTCTTGATAACCATCCGCAATTTGGCGCCGCCGCATATAATCTTGTAAAACACGGTACAGTATCCAGCCGTTGGGATGCCAGAACACCATGCCGGGCGCCTCTTCTTGAATGTGGAACAGATCCATTTCGCGGCCCAGTTTACGGTGATCACGCAAGGCTGCCTGTTCCAGCATATAAAGATGCGCTTTCAGGTCTTCCTTGTTCTTGAAAGCCACCCCGTAGATGCGTTGCAACATCTGGTTGTTACTGTCACCGCGCCAATAAGCGCCCGCCACTGACATCAGTTTGAAAGCATCTGCCGGCACTTGCCCCGTATGCACCAAATGCGGTCCACGGCATAAATCCTGCCACTCGCCATGCCAATACATCCGCAAGTCCTCACCTTCGGGGATCATACTGATCAGCTCGACCTTATAAGGTTCATCACTGTCTTCATAAAACTTGATCGCACGCGCCCTGTCCCATGTTTCGGTACGTACAAGATCGCGCTTATTGATAATCTCGCGCATCTTTTTTTCAATGGTGGTCAGGTCTTCTGACGAAAATGGCTCTTTGCGATCAAAGTCATAATACCAGCCGTTGTTGATCACAGGGCCGATGGTGACTTTCACGTCAGGCCAGATTTCCTGCACGGCGCGCGCCATTATATGGGCGCAGTCGTGGCGGATCAATTCCAGTGCCTGGGCGTTATCCTGCATGGTGTGAATGGCAAAGCCTGCATCCGCATCAATCGGGCGCGACAGGTCACGGTGTTCGCCGTCAACAGAGCAACTGATGGCCTTCTTGCCCAAAGATGTGGAAATGTCCTTGGCAACCTCAAGGCCGGTTATGCCTGCGGGATAGTTGCGTTGATTGCCGTCGGGTAGGGTCAGGGTAATGTCAGCCATTGTGCTGTTTCCTCGTCATTTTGGCGCCTACAAAACGCCCGGTTGCGGTATAAACATTAAATGAGATCTGGGGCGATAAAAGTCAATATGCAAAATCCATCCGGCAAAATGCGCGATAATACCGGAATGCGAAAAATATATCTTTTATCGCGTGATTTCTGTCTGGTCCGGTACTATCAATAAGGTCAAATCTGGCAATAAGGCCAAATCTGGGGCTAATTGCCAACAGATACGTATAAATTCAGGAGACTAGAAAATGACGAAGACAGCATTGATCGTTATCGACATACAAAATGACTATTTCGCAGACGGGGCCTTTGCTTTGCCTGCCATGGAAGCGGCGGCAAAAAATGCGGCGGCTTTAATCGCGAAGTTCCGGGGGGCGGGTGCGTCTGTAATTCACATCCAGCACATAATGACCCGGCCAAATCCCCCGTTTTTTATTCCGGGCAGTGTTGGCGAAAAAATTGCAGATAGCGCGTTGCCAAAAGCGGGTGAGCCTGTTGTGAAAAAGAATTATGCGAATTCATTCAGGGACACTGTGCTAACGTCTACTTTGCAGGATCTGGATGTTTCAAAACTGGTGATCGTGGGCGCGATGACCAATAATTGTGTGGCGGCAACCACGCGTGCGGCTACAGATTTCGGGTATCAGGTTACTGTGGTCCATGATGCCTGTGCTGCGGCGAAGCTGACGTTTCAGGACACTGTGGTGCCAAGCGATATGGTGCATGCGACATTCATGGCCGCCTTGGGCATGCAAGGTGCGCAGGTTGTGGCGGCGACAGAAGTTGTGCTGGATAAACCAGTAAACTAGTTTAGTAGTAGACCCCGTGTTCAAGTTGAAATTCACGGGGGAAGCCAATGTCAAAGCCATCACTGTTTGAAGCCACATCGGGCCGTAAAATCGCCTATCGCAAAACCAGCGGGACAGAACCCGGCGTTGTGTTTCTAGGCGGCTTTATGTCCGATATGGAAGGTACGAAAGCCACGTATCTGGAAGCGTGGGCCCGTGATCAGGGCCGCGCCTTTTTGCGCTTTGATTATTCCGGCCACGGGCAATCCTCTGGCACATTCGCGGATGGTTGCATTGGTGAATGGGCCGACGATGCGCAACAGGTTATTTCGGGTCTGACAAAAGGCCCGCAAATCTTGGTGGGCTCGTCCATGGGCGGCTGGGTTGCATTGTTGATGGCCAAACGCATCCCTAAAAAAATCGCAGGGCTTGTGGGGATTGCGGCAGCCCCTGATTTCACCGAAGACAGTATGTGGGATGGATTTTCGGATGATCAGAAAACCACGATCATGGAAAGCGGGTTGTTGGCGCTGGACAGCGATTATTCCGATGACCCTTATATTATCACTCGGAAACTGATCGAGGACGGGCGCAAACAACTGGTACTGCGCACCCCCCTGAACCTGCCGTTTCCGGCGCGGTTCTTGCATGGCACGGCTGATATGGATGTGAATATATCTGTTGCATTGCGGCTATTGGATCACGCCAAAGGCAATGATCTGCGCCTGACCCTTGTCAAAGGCGCCGATCACAGCTTTTCCGAACCTGAAAACCTGTTGATGGTTCGCCGTGCCATTCATGCGGTGACGATGAAATCTTGGCGGTAAAATCTTAAAGCAAGGTTCCCACGACGACCACAAGCAGGCCGATTGCGGATAAAAAGAATGCCGCCATGTTGATTGCAACCAGACCTTTCAGGTGCGCGGTCAACTCTTCGCCCTCCAGGCCCTGTTTGCGGGCTTTAAACGCTTTTGCGATGCAATAGATCAAACCAAGTAGCCCAAGCCCCGTTATAGCAACACCCACGATTATCAAACTGTCCATATCAATCTCCTGTTAGGGCGCGTGTAAACGGTTTGTAAATAATCGGCAAGATGCCTTGTCGGGCGCGGCGTGCTTGGGTACTCAGGGGTTTCTGTTAAATAAAGGATTCTAAAATGAACGATACAACTGCCCCCGGCTCTTACCGTGTTGCTGCTGACGAGCTGCGCTCTTTTATTGAACGGATTGAACGGCTTGATGCCGAGAAAAAGGACATTGCCGACCAACAAAAAGAGGTGATGGCCGAAGCCAAGTCGCGCGGTTATGACACCAAAGTCATGCGTAAACTGGTGACCATGCGCAAAAAAGACCCGCAGGAAATTTCCGAGGAAGAAGCCATTCTGGAACTTTACCGCGAAGCTTTGGGAATGTAATTCACCCGAACCGGCGTGGTTGAACCGTTTCAACCCCGTCCATGCGTTCAATATAATACCAGTCATCTTCGTAGTTATGGATCAATTCCTGAACCAGCTCCGGTGGCCAGTCGGGGCCGACAATCTGGTTTGCAGAGCTGGGAAACTTTTTCAAGAAAGTCTGTCTGGTACTTTCAAAATATTCCCGGGTGCGCGGTGGATGCTCTTCCATATGCTTATTCAGCAATTGCGCACCTTCCAACGTCAGGCTTGAATTGATGCGGTCCGAGCTGCCGCGCAGCTGCTGGCTGTTTTGAATGCCTGAAAAAACCTGTGCCACATCGCGCCAGATGTAGGGATAATCCTCAAAACGCCAGACGGTTAACCCTATATCATTTTGTTTGCCCTGTAGCCGTTGCAAGAACAGTGACCACTTTAAGCTGGTTAATTTCACCTCGGATAGAAAATCGCTGTAACTGGAAAAATTGGCTGCCAGCAGGTTTTGGGTGTAACAGGACGGTATAAAAGTTGCAGGGTTCCGGGTTGACGCAAAAAACTGTAATTGATGGCCGCCAAATAGGCTTTGCAATTGGTGGACCAACCCCGAAGTGCGCGGGTAAAACAGCTCTTTGCCAAAAGGGCGTGAAACATTGCCGACAATATTCGGGTTTACCAAAAGAAGCCTTTTAACGTCACGCCCATAGGTCAGACTGTGCATCATCTGGTCAATGACATCTGTTTTGTCACCGCCTGTGGTAATCGCCTTTAAGGCGCTGTTTATATGACGCAAAGTATTGTGCGCGCTGGAATGGAACACCGTATCATCGGCATCCAGCAATTCCGCATTATTGTATAAAACCGACGCCAGATGCTTGCTGGCTGTCCTGTGTGGCCCGACATATACTCTGATTTCCATCATTTGTGCCCGATTGCAGTGGAAGAAAGAACAACCCTGTTCTGGACAGCAAAATAGCTTTGCTTTATGCGCGAACAAATGGTTGTTACATCGGAAAATAAATCTACGCCAATGCGCACAGGACGGTTCGGCATATTGTCGGTTACGGCCTGTGTCATCGCTGCGATTATTTTGATCCCTATATTGGCTGTCATATATCTTGCTTTTTACCCAAGTGAAAATATTTGGCCACATTTAATTCAAACGACACTGCCACGCTACCTATTAAACAGCCTGGTGCTGATGATGGCAACAGGCCTGCTTGCAGGGTGCATGGGGGTGGCTGCCGCATGGCTGGTGGCGATGAAAGATTTCCCTGCGCGAAAGCTGCTGGAATGGGCGCTTTTGTTGCCACTTTCGATCCCGACATATATCGGGGCATACGCTTTGGTGGATTTCTGGGAATATGCCGGACCCTTCCAAACCACGTTGCGCGATATGTTCGGGTTCGCCTCGGCTGCTGACTATTGGTTCCCGGAAACCCGGTCACGGGGTGCCGCAATCATCGTATTCGCGTTCTCGCTTTATCCATATGTGTACTTGCTGGCGCGCTCTGCCTTTCGTGAACAATCCCCCCGCGCCCTGGAAACCGCGCGCGCCTTAGGATGTGGGTCATGGGCAAGCTTCTGGAAGGTTGGGCTGCCCTTGGCACGTCCGGCGGTTGTTGTCGGCATTGCAATTGTCATGATGGAAACCCTTAATGATTTCGGTGCGGTTGAATTTTTTGCCGTGCAAACACTGACAACCGGCATTTTTACTGTCTGGTTAGAGGCCTCAAACAGTGGTGGTGCGGCACAAATAGCCTCGGTGATGCTTATACTTGTTTTTATTTTGCTGATGCTGGAACGCGCTGGCCGCAAGCAAAGCAAATTCCACCAACTGTCCAGATCCTGTCGCCCGCCGGAACGCGAGCCGCTGTCGGGCAAGGCGGCTATCGGTGCAGTCCTGCTATGCTTGTCAATGATCACCATCGGATTTCTGATGCCTTTTGCGATCATGTTAAGTCATGCCTTGAAAAACCCCGTACTGTGGTTGGAAACGGACCTTTGGAATGCCGCATTCACCACAATATGGGTGGGCATTACCGCCGCAATTCTGACGGTGACGGGTGGCGTGGTCTTGATCTACGCCGTGCGCTTGTCCCGGCATAAATGGGTCCGGCTTTTGTTACCTGTCACCGCGATTGGCTATGCCGCGCCCGGGGCGGTCATTGGTCTGGGCTTGCTGATCCCCATGGCTGCTTTCGATAACTGGCTTGCGGACTGGGTTGAAGCCGCCACAGGTGTCGATATCGGCCTGTTGATCACAGGAACTGCCGCTGCTGTTATCTTTGCCTATTGCGTGCGGTTTTTTGCGATTGCATTTGGTGCGGTGGACGGCGCGCTTGGGCGTATTACCCCAAGTATGAGCATGGCCTCGCGTTCGCTGGGGCAGGGTGCTGCCGGCACGCTTAGACGGGTGCATTATCCGTTGATCCGGGGGTCTTTGCTGACGGCGGGTCTTTTGATCTTTGTCGACAGCACGAAAGAGCTGTCCGCAACGCTGCTTTTGCGCCCTTTTGGCTTTGATACACTTGCCACCCATATTTACGGTTATGCCTCACTGGAAGATATAAAAGGCGCCTCGCCTGCGGCGATTGTTGTTATTATGGTAAGCCTGATCGCGGTCATCGTGGTTTCAAAGACTTCGCAAAGAAGCTAAGGAAACGAATAAAGCAAGAAGTTTGGCAATTTTGCAAAATTACCCTTGCAAATAGACTGTATTCTCAGCTAAACGCTGCCGCAGTGCCCCTATAGCTCAGCTGGTAGAGCAACTGATTTGTAATCAGTAGGTCCGCGGTTCGA
>DAOUQS010000406.1 GCA_030625465.1 Amylibacter sp.
CGCGGGTCACAAGCCGTGTGATAACGGCTGGACAGATCCTCATCTGTCACCGCGCGCACACCGCCGGTACATTCGGTTACGTCTTTGCCCGTCATCTCGAAATGCACGCCGCCCGGCACAGTGCCTTCGGCCTGATGCACTGCGAAAAATTCGCGTACTTCGCGCAGGATACTGTCGAAGGGCCGTGTTTTGAAACCGGTTGACGACTTGATCGTGTTGCCGTGCATCGGATCGCATGTCCACAAAACATTGCGCCCTTCTGCTTCTACCGCTTTGATAAGCTTGGGTAAATGGTCACCTACATTGCCCGCACCAAAGCGCGCGATCAGGGTCAAACGCCCAGCTTCATTTTCAGGGTTCAGCGTATCGATCAGCGTCAGTAAATCATCCGTGGTAATCGTCGGGCCGCATTTCAGACCGATAGGGTTTTGCACCCCGCGACAGAACTCCACATGCGCACCATCCGGCTGGCGGGTGCGATCCCCGATCCAGATCAGGTGCCCGGAACCTGCCAGCGGCAGGTCGGTTGTGGTGTCCACACGGCATAAAGCTTCTTCATATTCCAGTAACAATGCTTCGTGGCTGGTGTAGAAATTCACGGTGCGCAACGCGTTGGTGTTATCGGAATTGATGCCGGCGGCACGCATAAACGCCAGACTATCGGAAATCCGGTCTGCCAAACGCTTGTATTTGTCAGCCGACCCTGCTGCATTGGCGAAGCCCAGGTTCCATTCATGCACATGATGAATATCGGCATAACCACCCTGGCTGAACGCCCGTATCAGGTTCAATGAAGCCGCCGCTTGCGTATAGGCCCGCAACATATTTTCAGGGTTCGGAATACGTGCTTCGGGGGTAAATTCCAGCTTGTTGATGATATCACCACGGTAGCTGGGCAATTCCACACCGTCTATGGTTTCGGTGGCAGCCGAACGCGGCTTGGCGAACTGCCCCGCCACACGACCGATCTTGATCACAGGCACTTTCGCGCCGTAAGTCAGCACAACCGCCATTTGCAACATCACTTTATATGTGTCGCGGATCAGATCGGAGCTGAATTCGTCAAAGCTTTCGGCGCAATCGCCGCCCTGCAAAAGAAACGCCTCACCGCGTGATGCCGCCCCCAGCTGTGCCTTCAAAGAACGGGCTTCACCTGCAAAAACCAATAATGGATAACGCGCCAGACGCGCCTCGACCTCTGCCAGCTTTGCAGCATCCAGATAATCCGGCATTTGAATGCGCTCTTTTGCGCGCCAAGTTGATTTTGTCCAAGCCGATGTCATGGCCGTTCTCCATTTCAAAACATTC
>DAOUQS010000144.1 GCA_030625465.1 Amylibacter sp.
GCACCATTGTGGATGGCTTCCACCCCTTCGGGGCGCAGCGGCTCTGTCGGGTTGTCCAAATTTACGATCTGGCGCCACGGCATCTGGTCGATGGCTTGCGTCCGGTCACGGCGTTTATTGCCCGCACGCCCCCCTGCTCTGCTTCGTTTGGCCATGATGCCCCTCGTATTTCGTGTTATATTAGCATCTCAAAAAACTGTCACAAATTGCACCCGAAAAACGACAAAGCGTGTCGCTACAGGAATGCCTTTGATGTTTTATTGCAATATATTGGGAAAACAACAAAGCATACCGGCCTCGCACGCAAGTGTTGCGTTTTAAAACAGGCTTGGCAGGGTCGAGATGTCGGGCAGGATAATATCGGCAAGATGCACAATGTCTGCATGTTTTGCAGGCCCGGTCAGCACGCCGACATTCAGGCCGACACCGGCTTTGCGACCCGCTTCCAGATCATGGCTGCTGTCGCCGATCATCGCCACTTGTGACGGTTTCAACTTTATCTGTTCGCAAAACCCCAGGATCATATCAGCCTCTGGTTTTGGCGTGTAACCACTGTCAAAGCCGCAGATGAAATCGAAATGGTGGTGGATATTTTCACTTTGCAACTGGTTCGTCGCACTTTGTTCAAAGTCGTTGGTGGCAATTCCCAGCGCCATACCGCGCCTTTTGAAGCCCGCGAAAAGCGGATCAAGATCACAAACCGGCACGGCAGTGGTATCCTGCAAGGCAGTAAACGCGATCTTCTCGATAGCCTTGGCGTCCAGTTCGGGATGCACCGAGGCCAACAAGATACATTGCTCATCGACAGAGGCATTCACCGCAACCGATCCGATCTTGAAGTCCTTCGCGTCCCAGTCAAACCCGACCATTTCAGCCATCGCAAGGCGCAGCTTGTGGTCATCGGGGGCAAGCGAGGTCAGGAAAGACACAGACCAGTCGGCCCAGGTATCACTAAAGCCAAAAAGCGTGCCGTCTTTGTCAAATAAGATGCCTTGGATATTTTCTGTCATGTAACGCCCTGCCTTTGTATGGCATATGACCCAGCGCACCGGATTTTGGCAAGTTGTTTTATATAGGGGCAATATCGAACATCCCCGAAGACGGCTTTGCAATATCAATTTATCGCTATATCTGTAGTGCCAGTTATAACTTCAAACGGAGAATATTAATGTCTTTATCTTTTTGGACAGTGATTCCGGTTATCGTACTTGCCGGTGCCGCGGTTGCACTACAGGCACCGATCAATTCAGCACTGGGCCGAACGCTTGATAATACATTATCCGCGGCATGCATATCCTTTGGTGTGGGCTTCTTGATATTGATAATCCTGACCTTAACAACAAACGGCCCGGCTGGTTTCTATCGCCTTTCAGAAATACAATGGTGGCAAATTACAGGCGGGGTATTGGGTGCTTTTTATGTCTGGGCAACACTTTGGGGGGTGCCAACACTTGGTGTTCTGACCACAATAGCCGCTTTGATATTCGGACAGATGCTTATCGCGCTTTTCCTTGATACATTTGGCCACTTCGGCATGCCCGTAAAAGATATTTCCATCCAGCGTATCGTGGCGGTGTTTCTGGTTTCAGCCGGGCTGGTTTTATCGCGTTACTGAAACGGCATCACGTCCAGTTCGGCAATGCCCCACCCGGCAGGGCCATGCGCAGGTGTTGTGGCGCGTCATACGGCAAGGATTGTTCATCACAAAAGCCGCGCACCCAGTTATCGTCCATCAATATGAAATCCATAACCGAGGCCAGAAAATCCGCATCCCCTGCCCTTTCACGAACATCATCCAGGCCAGAGCCGGTGGCCCCCAGAAACGTCATCATCAGATCATCCTGTGCCGACAGCCACCCCAATGCCTTGATTGCGACGACTTCGGCCTGGTTTTTGGTATAACGCATTAGTTTTTTAACTTCCGTTGGTGTGCTTTTCGCCACTTCTGGCGTTGTTTTTTCATATTGTCCACATATTGCAACCGTTCCGCGTCTGTCATGTCGGCAACAATCGCCACAAAAGCCTGCTGGGCATCCTGGGTCATTGCCTGAATATGCGCCTTTTGCTTGTTGAACGCATCATTCAACGCCTCGGCATCAAATGGCTGTGCGGCTATTGCAGCACCAATATTGTCAAGCGAGCCACGCATTCCAGTGCCATTCATCCGGTGTTTTTCACGGTTCTGGCGAAAAAACACCCGTGCCTCGGCGCGTTTTTCGGATGGTAACGCATGCATCAAGACACGCATTCCGGTGCCACCGGCATACGGGTTTTTTCCGCCCCCGTGGCCCGACATTTTAGCCCCGATAATCAGTCCTGCAACCGCAAGGTTCAAACCAAGCGAGACCACCAGCAGGATTTTCATCCAAGGCGTTTTCGGCTTTAGCGTTGTATCGTTCATATCAACCCTCCCTGAACAGTGCGGCTATATCAAAAGCCGCGGAAAAACTATCCTCGGCGACGGTTTCCACACCTGTTTGATCACCGCTGATATAGTCCAATGCGTCTGGTGCGGCATAGCCTGCCGTGACCCCTATAAAAGCCGAGGCCGCAAGTGCTGTCGCCGATTTCCAACCGCCGATATTGCGCAGCAATGCCACGCGCCACGAGGTGGACGCCTTTTGACCTAATGCGGATTTTGCGCGCGCATCGGTCTGATCCAAAGCGTCCGCGACAACCACATCCATAAAGGCCGCACTTGGCGTATATTCCACGCCTTTGGCGGCATCAAAAAATACCGCCAGATCCTTATCCCGTTCTGTGTCAGGTTTCTTTTCCATCATTCCAACCCCAGCTTTTCTTTCTGGCCTGATAACAGACCCGCTAATGTTCGTTTTCCCCGTGCGGTCAGACTTTCAACCGCGTCAACACTGATATCCATGATCTGTGCAATCTGCGGATTGGGCAGCTCTTCAATATGGCGCAAGGTAACTGCCAGATTTTGCCGTGCGGGCAATTGTGCCATTGCCGCTTGCAATGCTGTCGCCCGATCATGTGATTGCATCAGGCTTTCAACTGACGGCTTGTCATCCGCAGGCTCCGGTATGTCATCCAGATGCGTGCCGCGTTTTTTCCGCAAGCGGTCAATGCAAAGATTGCTTGTGACCCGATATAACCAGGTCGAAACCTTGGCTTCGCCCTGTCGCCATTCAGGTGCAACCTTCCATAAGCGCAACATGGCATCCTGTGCCACATCCTCGGCCTCGGCCATATCACGCAAAAGACGCCGTGACAGGGCCAGCACCCGTGGGGCATGGCGATAGGTCAAAGCCCGTGCGGCTTGTGCATCTCCATTTGCATAAAGCACCATCAAGGCGTCATCACTGACATCGTTCATTGCGTCCAAAGCCATCATACCCCTGCTTTAACGACCGCCCCGCCATTGGGCAATGCGGGTGGCGGGCCGCCAAAGCATTAGTCCGCGTGCTTCTTGTGCTTGCGCATCTTCTTGGCTTCTTCTTTCGATATTTTACCGTCGCTATCGGTGTCCAGTTTCTTGAACATACGATCACCTTTATGGTTCATTTCCGATTGTGCCAACATGCCGTCATTGTCTTTATCCTTCCGTTCAAACATATGATCAAGACGCTTTTCCATGCGTTCGGTCATCGCCGCGCGCATTTCATCTTTTGACAAAACACCGTCACCATTGGTGTCTTTTTTCGCAAATTTCTCCGCATGGTGCTGTGTCATTTCCTGTTGGGTAATAAACCCGTCACCATTGGCATCAATCTTGTCAAACTTCATAGCCATGCCACCATGGCCGTTTTGTTTTTCCTGTGCGAATGCACCACCGGCAACAATACCGACGGCTATGCTGCTAATCACGATTACTTTTAAGACTTTATTCATGTTTTGCTCCTGTCAGTTTCAAGGCAGGTCTGCCCTGCTTTCATATATAAATACGAAGCGGGGCGGGCTTTCCGTCGAAAATATTTCAACTTATTTGCGACATCCCGCCGCGAGGCAGCTTGTCCTAGTTTATTTCCCCGAAAAATAACCTATCTAGTGCCAATGACGAACCGGACCACATCCAATAATGGCGACCGCCCCGTAAAGCCCGCGATATTTCGCGGCTGGCGACGCGTGTGCCCGAATTGCGGCGCGGGCCCGATATTCAAAAGCTTTTTGAACGTGCGCGATACCTGCCCGGTATGCTCGGAAGCGTTGCATCACCACCGTGCCGACGATGGGCCGGCTTATGTCACCATACTTGTGTGCGGTCACCTTCTGGCACCGCTTATGCTGATGGCGTTCGAGATCTTTCGCCCCGACCCGATTGTCTTAAGCCTTGTCTTCATCTTGCTTTTCGTCGCTTTGGCCCTGTTTTTACTGCCCCGCATAAAAGGCGCCTTCGTTGGCCTGCAATGGGCCAAGCGGATGCACGGGTTCGGCAAAGATGGGACTACACCACCGGCAAAATAACGGCTAGGGTGACCAGATGACAACATCGTTCCTGACCCGCCTGAAGCCGGTTTTACCCGATAGCCTTTTACAACGGGCACAATCCGCCAACACACCACGCGTGGCCATTGCGCGTGCAGGGGCAAGCTTGCCAATGCAGGCCGCCTATGAGGCCACCAAAGCCGGCATCATGGTGCCACTTTTCACCGGCGAGGCAGATGCAATTCGCGCGGCGGCGGATGCGCTGGAATGGGATATATCCGGGTTTGAGATTATTGCCACAAACGGGGAAGAGGCCGCAGGCCATACCGCGGCCCTTGCTTGCGGCGAAGGGCGTGCCGATGTGCTGATGAAAGGTCATCTGCATACCGATACCTTTATGAAATCCGCCCTGTCGCGTGACAATGGCCTGCGCACAGGCGCGCGCTTGGTGCATGTATTTCACCTGACACACCCCAATGTCGGCAAGCCGTTGTTGCTGTCGGACGCCGCCGTTAACGTAGCCCCCGACATGGACACTCGCAAAGCCGCGATCACCTACTGCGTTGATTTATTGCGTAAATTAGGCACAGATCAGCCGAAAGTCGCAATACTATCCGCCACCGAAAGCGTATTGCCCGCAGTGCCCTCATCCGGTGAGGCCCGCGAATTGCGCGACTGGGCCCGCGCGGAAATCGCAGGTGCGCATTTCTCCGGCCCCTTGGCGCTTGATTTAATCCTGTCACCCGAAAGTGTCGCGATCAAGGGCATGGGCCGCGACCCCGTCGCAGGGGACGCAGACGCGATCATCGCGCCCGATATCGTCAGCGGCAACACTTTATTCAAATCACTGGTCTACCTGTCAGGGGCTTGCGCCGCAGGTGTTGTGATGGGTGCAAAGGTGCCGATCCTGCTGACCAGCCGCGCCGATGTGGCTGTGGCACGCATGGCATCAGTCGCATTGGCGGCAGTCTTGAGTGACGCCGTATAATGGACCTGTCCCGCTTTAGTGCCGCTCCAAGTTCTCATTTAAGCGGCCTTTCTTTCAAAAGCCAAGGGGCTTTTCCAGCCTAAAGCCGAGTGTCTTCGGCGGGGATTGTAAAAGCCGTTGATATATTCAAAGATTGCCAG
>DAOUQS010000307.1 GCA_030625465.1 Amylibacter sp.
TACGGATTACATCCATATCCTGTTTGACCGCCACGAGATAGTATTTGCAAACGGTGCGGCGACAGAAAGCTTTCATCCGGGTCATATGGCAATGTCGGCACTTGACGAAGCACCGCGCAACGAGTTGTTCGAGATTTTTCCGGAACTTGAAAATGGCACCGACCAGTATGGCCCTGCGGCCCGAAAAGTCTTACAGGTAATGGAAACCATGGCACTGGGGGAAGACGGCTTTTCCCTGTTTGCAGATTAGGAGGCCAGGATCAGTATCAACCCGCTTATAGACCAGCTTGACCTTGGCCGCCCGAAAAAGCATTCACTGACATTGCGCGGCCATAGAACCAGCGTATCCTTGGAAGATCCGTTTTGGCAGGCATTCGTGCAAATAGCGCAAGATGAAAGCATACCGATCAATGAACTGGCAGCAAAAATAGATGCCGCCCGTCTGGTGGATGCGGGGCTGGCAAGTGCGCTTAGGTTGTTTGTGTTGCGCTGGTATCAGAACCGCGCGTCGTAAGCTTCAGATGGATACCATCCTCGGCCCGAACGGTCAGATGTGCGACCGGAACCGGGGGCTTGCCTGACGGCTCCAGCTTAAAAGCGCGGATCAGCATCGCAATCATCAAGACCCCTTCAATCATTGCAAATCCGGCACCGGGACAAACCCGCTGACCGCTTGAAAACGGCATATAGGCTTTGCGGGCACACTTTCGTGTCTCATCTGTTGTCCAGCGATCCGGATCAAAAACATCCGGCCTGTCCCACAGGCGTTCATGGCGCTGGATATGCCACGGGCTAAGCACAATCTGGCTGCCGACGTTTATTTTGCGCTTGCGAAACACTTCGGGTTGCCGCGTTTCACGGATCATCATCGGAACCGGCGGATATAGCCGCAAGGTCTCGCGAAAGACATTACGGGTGTATTTCAGCTTTGAAAGGTTCGCAAAACTAAGGTCGTCAAGGCACGTAACCTCATCAGCCACCCGCTGTTGCGCCTTTTGATCGACCGACAACAGATACAGCGTCCACGCCAATGCACTGGCAGAGGTCTCATGCCCCGCAAGAAAGAAAATCGCCACCTGATCAACCATCTCGGCGGCGGTGAAAGTCACCCCTGTCACAGGGTCTTTGGTGGTCATGATTTTGGTGGCCAGATCATCGGGGGCGGTACCGGCCTGAATTTGCGCAAAGCGGTCTTCGGTCAAACGGGTTAAAAGCTTGCGAATATCCGCGCTGGTCTGTCTGGTGCGCCTGCCTTGCAGTTTCGGGATCCAGTTCGGGATTTTCAGAAAACTGGCGACATTCATCAAGGGTTGTGTGCGTTGGTATTCACGGAATTTTTCAAACACCTGTTCGGCAATATCGTCTGTGATCGGAATGGAAAACAATGTTCTAAAAATAATATCGGCAGCAATCTGGCTAGCTTGCGCTTCCATCTCGACAGGCTGGTTGTCGGCAAGCGGCCCAAGGCGGGCCACGGCAGCAAGCCCGGCAGCGTGCATATCTGGAAAGACATTGCGCAACCGTCCGCCTTCAAATGCGGGGTCAATAATACGGCGTTGCCACTTCCAAACATCACCATTGGTCACAAAAACACTGTCACCCAATAAAGAATACAACGCGCCTTTTATAATCTCGGACTTCGGGAAGTTATCCGGGTCTTTATTCAAGACATGATTAACCAGATCAGGGTCATTGATGAAGTATGACCTGAAAAACGGCAAGCGGTACTCTGCCATCCATGCACGGTAAAGCTTTGCAGGCTGCGAGGCAAAAATATCTTTGCGAAACAGCTTGATATGCGCAAAAATAGACACCTTATCGGCGCGCGCCTGTGGCTTTGGCGGGATGTATTCCTTGCTCATTTCGGGGCCGCCTGTGTGGTATAGGGATTCACCGCACGACGAATAACCGAGGGGCTGGGCGCGCGGCCCTTAAACCTTTGATCCAGTGTCATCGGCCCACCTGTGATTTGGAAATAATCATAATCTCCGGGGCGATCAAAATGACAAAGGTACTGGAAATGCATACGGAAAAACCGCCATTTCAAATCGGCGAAATATTCGGCTGACAGGGTCTGGGAAAATGCTGCCGATAAAACCAATGGCCACTTGTGACCGTTTTTCGGGGCCACACCGCTAACCGATGCAGGATCGCACAAAGCAAAGGTACAGCCGTCCCCGGGGGCGGTTACATCGACCCATGTCAGTTCATCCCGTTGGCATAAGTAATTCAAATCACGGCGTAAAATCCATGCTTTGGGCAGAAAACTGACCATCGGCACCACATGGCCTAAAGTCAGGAAACCCAGCTTCGGCCCGTTTTCAGGAACCCCCGAA
>DAOUQS010000233.1 GCA_030625465.1 Amylibacter sp.
GCGTTCGACGAAATTCAAACCGAAAAGGACTGAACCCATGGCAATTACCACAGCAAACCGTCTGGAACTGTTGCAAATCGCGGATGCGGTAGCGCGCGAAAAAATGATCGACCCGGATCTGGTTATTCAGGCAATGGAAGAAAGCATGGCGAAAGCGGCCAAGTCCCGCTACGGTGCCGAACTGGACATCCGTGCCCACATCGACCGCAAGTCGGGTGAATTGACAATGACGCGCGTACGCGAAGTTGTGGAAGAAGTTGAAAACCTGTCCACCGAAATGACTGTGGAAGAAGCCAAGGCGCATATTGATAATCCTGAAGTGGGTTCTTTGATTATTGATCTTCTGCCACCGATGGATTTTGGCCGTATCGCCGCACAATCCGCCAAACAGGTTATCTTGCAAAAAGTCCGCGAAGCTGAACGCGAACGTCAATACGCAGAGTTCAAAGACCGCGAAGGCGAGATCATCAATGGTCTGGTCAAACGTGTTGAATACGGCAACGTCATCGTTGACGTGGGCCGTGGCGAAGCGGTGTTGCGCCGTGACCAGTTGATTAACCGCGAACTGTTTCGCAATGGTGATCGTGTGCGCGCCTATATCAAAGAGGTCCGTTCCGAAATGCGCGGCCCGCAGATATTCCTGTCGCGTACAGCGCCTGAATTTATGGCCGAGCTGTTCAAAATGGAAGTGCCTGAAATTTATGACGGCATTATCGAGATTAAAGCGGTTGCCCGCGATCCAGGCTCTCGTGCTAAAATCGGTGTGATTTCCTACGACAATTCCATTGATCCGGTCGGCGCCTGTGTCGGTATGCGTGGCTCACGCGTACAGGCCGTGGTGAACGAACTGGGCGGCGAAAAAATCGACATCATTCCTTGGAATGAAGATGCGCCAACCTTCCTGGTTAACGCATTGCAGCCTGCTGAGGTTTCCAAAGTGGTTCTGGACGAAGATGCCGAGCGTATCGAGGTTGTGGTGCCGGAAGAACAGCTATCACTGGCTATCGGTCGTCGTGGCCAAAACGTGCGTCTTGCATCACAGCTAACCGGTCTGGATATTGATATCATGACCGAAGCAGAGGAATCTGAACGCCGTCAGGCCGAATTCGCATTGCGCTCCAAATTATTCATGGACACCATGAACGTGGACGAAGTTGTGGCCCAACTGCTGGTCTCTGAAGGTTTCGCAACATTGGAAGAAGTCGCTTATGTCGAGGTTGACGAGCTACTTGTCATCGACGGTTTCGACCAAAGCACTGCCGACGAGCTGCAAGCGCGTGCGCGTGAAAGCCTGGACGAAATTAACGCCAAAGCACTGGAAGACGCCAAAGCACTGGGTTTAGAGCAAAGCCTGATCGACTTTGGCGGTCTAACCCCGCAAATGCTGGTGGCCTTGGCCAAAGACGGCGTTAAAACAATTGACGATTTTGCCACTTGTGCCGACTGGGAACTGGCCGGCGGCTACACCACAATCGACGGTGACCGCGTGAAAGACGACGGTCTGCTGGAAAGCTTTGATATGGGACTTGCCGAAGCGCAGGAACTGATCATGACCGCGCGTTTGCAACTGGGCTGGGTTACCGAGGAACAGCTGGCCGAAGATGCAGCGGCAGAAGAAGAAGCCAACGCTGAAACAGATGAGGAAGCTGAAGCCTGATGCGTCAGGTTTCGGTGCTTGCCCGTGGGACGTGGTGGTCGAACAAATCGGACTGAAGTAGTCGAGCGTCGCTGCATAGCGACCAAAGACACTTTGTCTACAACGGACCTGATACGTTTCGTATTGGGCCCTGATGATATGGTAACGCCTGATATCTCCGGGCGCTTGCCGGGGCGCGGTATGTGGGTGACATCCAATCGCCGTGATCTGACCAAAGCTATCGATCAAGGTCTGTTTTCAAAAGCCGCCAGACAAAAGGTCAATATCCCCGATAATCTGGTGGATATGACCGAAAATCTAATCACCAAGCGTGCGATAGATTTATTGTCGATGGCGCGCAAAAGCGGACACGCTATTTGCGGCTTTGAAAAGACAAAATCGGCCATGATCTCGGACCGCTGGTACATCCTTATTCAGGCCCAGGATGGCTCTGCGCCACAAAAACAAAAAATACGGCCCTCTGCGGTTGCAAATTCCTATATTTCTTGGCTTACAGCACAAGAATTGGGTTTGGCATTCGGGCGGGAAAATGTGATACACGCGGCAGTGTCCAAAGGTGGACTCTCGGCTCGCATCCTAATAGAAGCCAATCGACTGGCTGGATTTCGTGAAAAAAGCGATACCAACCCGTCTAAAATTGCTGGTTCAAAGCCAGCTGCGAAAGGTTAAATACGCATGAGCGACGAAAACAACAACGACGGCAAATCAAAACCACTTGGATTAAAGGGCGGTTCTGGTGTTGTGCGCCAAAGTTTTTCACACGGACGTTCAAAATCGGTCGTTGTTGAAAAGAAACGCAAACGCGTATTTGTACCCGGCAAACCATCTGCCGCACATGCCGGAACACGGCATGGTGCAAAACCTGTTGCCGGTGGTGTTTCCAACTCTGAAATGGATCGTCGCAGAAAGGCACTTATGGCCGCCGCTGGCCAAGAGGCAGAACGCAAAAGCCGCGAAGAAGAAGAAAATCGCAAACGCGAAGCTGAACGTGAAGAACGTCGCCGCGAACGCGATGAAAAAGAGCGTGAAGAAAAAGAACGCGAAGAACGCAAACGTGCCCGCGAAGAAGCCGCAAAAGCGCCTGCCGCGCCGGCGCCGGCGCCTGCCGCACCGGCTGACCCAAATGCAGTACCCGCAGCCTCGGCCCCCGCACCTGATCCAGATGTAACACGCCCTGCCGCGAAAACACCTGCCGCGAAGCGCGTTGAAAAACCGCGCCGCGAAAAACAAACCAAAGGTGGCGCAGGTGATCGTCGCAGCTCTGGCAAACTAACCATCAACCAAGCCCTGCGCGGCGGTGATGGTCGTCAAAAATCTATGGCGGCAATGAAACGTAAACAAGAACGCCAACGCCGCCAAATGATAGGTGGTGATGTTGAGCGCGAAAAGATTATCCGCGACGTTCAGCTGCCGGAAGCCATTACAGTTGCAGAGCTTGCAAACCGTATGGCTGAAAAAGTTGCAGCCGTTGTGAAAACGCTGATGAACAATGGCATTATGGCGACACAAAATCAGGTGATTGATGCGGATACCGCAGAACTGATCATCGAAGAGTTTGGCCATAAGGTTGTTCGTGTATCTGATGCTGATGTTGAAGATGCCATTCAAGCAATTGAAGATGATGAAAAAGACCTGAAACCACGCGCGCCGGTGATCACCATCATGGGCCACGTTGACCATGGTAAAACTTCTGTTCTGGACAAATTGCGTAAAACCAATGTT
>DAOUQS010000052.1 GCA_030625465.1 Amylibacter sp.
ATATTGGAATAATCTGAAAACTTCATAATTGTCGGGTCTTTTAACGGCTTTTGACCGATCGCATGAAAGAACTCATCCATTGAATATCGCGAGTTTGTGAATTCGATCAGTGTGTGGGTGCGGCCTTTTGCAGGGCTTTCAAGCGTGCCATGCTCCCGGATGTAATCAAGCGAACACAGGGCCATTATTTGCTCATCCGCGAAATCCCACCGGTGCAAATTCGTATCTTTCGGGTAGGATAACCTGATGCATAGATCTATGCCCTGGGTTAAATTATCGCCATCGTCAGAATGCATTTGAAAACCCAACTTGACGGTTGGGAAGATTTTTTTGAAATTCTTCAGGCGGGGAATGAACCAATAGTTAACCGCCGCCGGAGACATTGAAATTGTAACATCATCGCGATTTTCTTCCTGTTGATTTATTTCCTGCAAGGTATCAATCACTGTTTTGAATGCGGTAGATGTCGCCCTGTATAATTTATGTCCATTTGAGGTCAGTTTGATCCAGCGACCGTGGCGGTCGAACAGCTGGTATCCAAGGTGTGTCTCGAAACCGCTGATGGCCCGGGTGATGGCCGGCTGGGTCACATTTAGCTCTTTTGCCGCTTTTGAAAAACTTCCCAAACGCGCCACAACTTCAAACGTGAACAGGGCATTTGTTGATGAAAGTTGGCGCCGCAGCATATTATAACCTCAGTTAATATCTAACATAATTATTATTATAGTTTCAATTTGGTAATAACAAGGCAAACTAAAGAACAATATTAACTTACAGGGAGAAAACTACGTGACAGATTCGAAAAAAATTCTGCCAACCATAGATAGTGTGTCGGCAATGGATCGCGAAACGATCAAAACAGGATTAAACCGCGGGGCTTCACGCCGCGAAGTTATGGGCTGGCTTATGGCCGGTGGCGCAACAATTGCCGCTGCGGGCTCTATCGTTAGTTCAGCTACATCTGCAATGGCTGCAACACCTAAAAAGGGCGGTCACATCTCATTTGCCAGCGACCTTCATGGTCCGTCAGATACGCTTGATCCGGGTCTGAACACATCAACAATCGATTATACACGTGGTCGTGCGCATTATAACGGCCTGGTCCAGTTCAACGATGATACATCCACACGCCCGGAATTGGCAGAAGAGTATTCTGCGAACAGTGATAATACTGAATGGACATTCAAACTGCGTAAGGGTGTAAAATTCCATGACGGCAGTGCGTTCTCGGCTGACGATGTAATCTTTTCGATGAACCGTCACTACGGTGAGAAATCAACATCTGTTGCAAAAACATTGGTGGCAGACGTGACCGAATGGGTCAAAGTTGACAATCACACAGTGAAGGCTGTGATGGCTGGGCCAAATGGTGATTTGCCGAAGATCCTTGCGACTGCAAACTTCAAAATGATCAAAGACGGTACAACTGATTTCCAAAACCCGGTTGGTACAGGCCCTTTCAAGCTGAAAACATTCCAGCAAGGGGTGCGTTCACAGCACGTACGTAATGATGATTACTGGCGTGAAGGTGCAAATGCCGATGAACTGGAAATCTTTGCGATCACAGACAAAGTAGCCCGCACAAGTGCGCTGCTGTCTGGTGACATCGATATGATGCAAGGACTTGATCCAAAAGCTGTGCCACAAATTGAAGCCGCACCAGGTGTTGGTATCTGGTCTGTAGCATCCGGCGCCTATATCGGCATCGCGATGATGAGCAACTCTGCACCGGGCGACAATCCCGATTTTGTACTGGCGATGAAATACATCCAGCGCCGTGAAAAAATCGTGCGTTCTATCCTGAAAGGCCAAGGTACCATTGGTAACGACCAGCCGATCAATGTGGCTTACGGCCCGGACTTCTGTGCCGAGTTGCCAATTCGCGATCACGATCTGGACAAAGCCAAATTCCATCTGGAAAAATCAGGCGTTACAGAAGCGGAAATTCAGGTGGCGGAAGTTGCCCCCGGTACAACCGACATCTGTTTGCTGATGCAGCGTGAAGCACAGA
Organism: Amylibacter sp.; assembly: GCA_030625465.1. Lineage (GTDB taxonomy): Bacteria > Pseudomonadota > Alphaproteobacteria > Rhodobacterales > Rhodobacteraceae > Amylibacter. The sequence continues at coordinate 2,012 of DAOUQS010000052.1, forward strand.
AAATCGGTTTGAAACTGAACATCAACAAAGTGCCGAATGATGGCTACTGGGGTGCTGTTTGGATGAAAACACCGATCAATGTGACCACGTGGAACATGCGTCCAACGGCCAACGTGATGATGAACCTGGCGTTTGCGCCGGATGCACCATGGAATGACAGCTTGTGGTCAAATGAGCGTATGGGCCAGTTGCTGACGGAATCGCGTGCGGTAACCGATGCGGGTCTGCGTCATGAGATGTATTGCGAAATGCAGACGCTTATCCATGAGGGAAGCGGCATGATCATTCCGGCACACCGGAACTATCTGGATGCGAAATCCGATAAAATCGAAGGCATCACACGCATGCCTTTGGGCGCGCTTGGTGGTTACGAGTGGCCTGAATTCGCATATCGCACAGACGTTTAAGCCGTCTGTTTTGACTATAATTGCCGGCCCTTGTTTGGGCCGGCAAGCATTTCGTTAACCTGCCATGTCAATAACTTGCAGGATTACGCCAAGCTGAACATGCCAAGGGGAACACTTCATGCAGCGCATGGTTATTCAACGCATTATTATCGGTATAATCACCTTATGGGTGGTATCGGTTCTGGTTTTCGTCGGCACTTCGGTTCTACCGGGTGACGTGGCCGAAATTGTACTGGGACAAACCGCAACACCGGAAACATTAGCGGCCTATCGCGCCGCAAACGGACTGGATCAGCCACTGTATATGCAATATGTATCTTGGCTTGGCGGGATGGTTACGGGTGATTTAGGGACATCCAAGGCGGGTGGTGCCTCTATTTCCAGCCTTATCAGCGGACGCTTGGGCAACACCATGTTCCTTGCCGGTGTCGTGGCAATAATATCGGTTCCCCTATCGGTTATGCTTGGACTTCTGGCGGCAATGTATCCCGGCACATGGATCGACCGGATTTTGACATTCGGCACGCTGACCCTGATTTCGGTACCTGACTTTTTCATCGCCACGTTCATGGTGCTGATCTTCGCAGTGAACTTGGGCTGGTTACCGGCCATCGCCCACATCTCGCCCGAGGATACCATGTGGGAAACCATACGGGCCTCGGCGATGCCACTGATCACGCTGATCATTGTTGTGGCCGCACAGATGATCCGTATGACACGCGCGGGCATCCTGAATGTAATGAACTCACCCTATATCGAGATGAGCATTCTGAAAGGTGTGCCGCGCAACCGGATTATCATGCGCCACGCTTTCTTTAATGCTATCGGCCCGATTGTGAACGTGATTGCCCTGAACCTGGCCTATCTGGTTTCGGGTGTGGTGATCGTGGAAACGATCTTTGCATATCCTGGATTGGCCAAGCTGATGATCGACGGGGTGCAAACCCGCGATCTGCCATTGGTGCAAGCCTGTGCAATGATCTTTTGTGGCACATATGTGATTTTGATAATTTTGTCTGATGTGGCGGCAATTCTGTCGAACCCACGTTTGCGCAACCCGAAATAGGAGGGGCAAGAAATGACTGATAAAACAGCAAATACAGAAGAAATGTCGGTTTATGACGAGCTTCCGGACGTCCCGCCGAAAAAGAAAATTAGACTGACATGGGTTGGAAAACTTGGCGTTACCGTCGTGCTATTCTGGGTCATCATGGTCTTTATCGGCCCTTATATAGCCCCGTTCCACGAGGCTGACATCATGGCCTATGATAGCTATATGCCGGTCTGGAGTAAAACAGAAGGTGAGGGTTTCCATGTGCTGGGAACCGATTATATCGAGCGTGATATACTTTCGCGCATCTTATGGGGTGCCCGCACCACAATCGGGATTTCGTTTCTGGCAACGGTATTTGCCTACCTTATCGGGGTCACGCTGGGTATCGGTGCTGCCGTTGCCGGTGGCTGGACCGATATGATCCTGAGCCGCGTAAACGACGCAATCTTGTCATTGCCTTCTATCATGCTGGGCCTGTTGATCGTTGTGGCCCTTGGCACATCCATTCCAATCCTGATCTTAACCGCCAGTTTGATTTATGCCGCCAGTGTGTTTCGTATTGCACGCGCATTGGGGCAAGACATCATGGTGATGGACTTTGTTGAGGCGGCGCGCGCAAGGGGCGAAGGCATGTGGTACATCATTACCCGCGAAGTGCTGCCCAATGCGATCATGCCGCTGGCCACAGATTTCGGTCTGCGTCTGGTGTTCGTGGTGCTGTTCATCTCATCCCTTAGCTTTCTTGGTCTGGGCATCCAGCCGCCAATGGCTGACTGGGGGTCTATGGTGCGCCAAAACCTTGAAGGGCTTGGATATGGTTCCTACGCCGCTGTTTGGCCAGCTTTGGCCATCGCAAGTTTTACAATCGCAATTAACCTGATCGTTGATGATATTTCAGCATCAGAAGGCGGCAGCCTGGCGAGGAAGATGATCTAATGACCGTATTACTTGAAGTAAAAGACCTGCGTATCGAGGCGCCGAAGAAAGATGAACCTGCGGTTAAGATCGTCAAGGGTGTCAGTTTCAACGTCAAAGCCGGCGAAGTGGTGGCCCTGATCGGCGAAAGCGGTTCCGGTAAAACCACTATCTCGCTGGGCGCACTTGCCTATACAAAACCGGGGCTTGAATTTTCCGGTGGTGAAATATTGCTAAAAGGCGAAGATGTGCTGACAATGGAGCCGTTGGACGTACGGGGTTTGCGCGGCAATCGTGTGGCCTATCTGGCGCAATCCGCGGCCGCCACGTTTAATCCTGCCCTGACCATCAACGAACAGGTAACCGAAAGCGCCGTATTGCACGGTGTGATGACACAAGATGAGGCGAATACGCGCGCAACCGAGTTGTATCACGCGCTGGAATTGCCTGACCCCGAACGTATTGGCTTTCGCTACCCGCACCAGGTATCCGGCGGGCAGCTGCAACGTTTGATGGCCGCGATGGCACTTGTGGGCCGCCCTGATCTGCTGGTTCTGGATGAGCCTACAACCGCACTGGATGTGACCACCCAAATCGAGGTTCTGAAAGCCTTTAAAAAGGTGATCAAGGAAGAAGGCTCGGCTGCGATCTATGTGACCCATGATTTGGCCGTTGTCGCCCAAATCGCGGATCATATTGTTGTGCTTTACGCAGGTGAGGTGCAAGAACAAGGGTCTGTTGACCAGATTATAAACAACCCGCAACACCCCTATACCAAACGCCTGATGGCGGCGGCCCATGCAGGGCCAAAGCCCGGGATGGGGGATAGGCTAAGCGGGGATCACCACAAGGATATTGCCAATATCGAGGTCAAAAACATGACCGCAGGGTATGGTGAAATCGTTGACGGCAAACCTGCTATTACCGTGCTGCGCGACATTAACATGTCGGTAAAAAACGGCCATGTGGTGGGTGTGATCGGCGAAAGCGGTTGCGGCAAATCCACCTTGGCCCGTGTGATTGCAGGCCTGCTGCCGCCTGCAAAAGGTGACATCATTCTGGACGGCAATATCCTGAAAGGCTCGTATAAACAGCGGTCGAAAAAAGAACTGCAAAGGGTGCAGTTTGTTTACCAAATGGCGGACACAGCGCTTAATCCGAAACAGCTGATCAGTGAAATTCTGGGTAGACCGGTGGAAATGTTCCAAAACCTGCGCGGTCAGGAAAAGCGTGCGAAAGTGGCCGAACTGCTGCGCTTGGTTGAACTGCCTGTCGAGTTTGAAAACCGCTATGCAACAGAACTGTCTGGCGGGCAAAAACAACGGATCAATCTGGCCCGTTCACTGGCGGCTTTGCCCGAAATTATGCTGTGCGACGAGGTAACTTCGGCGCTCGATAGCATTGTGGCCTCGAACGTGGTGAAACTACTGAAACGCTTGCGCGATCTAACGGGCGTGTCGTTTATGTTCATCACCCACGACCTGTCGACGGTTGCGGCCTTCGCGGATGAAATTGTCGTGCTTTACGCAGGCCGCATCGTGGAACAAGGCCCCGCTGACGAGGTTTTGGCACCACCTTTTCACCCTTATACCCGCCTGCTAATCAGCTCGGTTCCTGAAATGCGCATTGACTGGCTTGAAGAGACCATGAAGAAACGCGAAATGACGGCTGGTATTGCACGCGGTGTTGAAATAACCGACGTGGGCTGCCCGTTCTATAACCGTTGCCCGATTGCGATTAGCGGCACATGTGAAAAGATCACGGCACCGACTTATGAGCTAAAAGAGGATCACTTTATATCTTGCCACCACAATGCGGCTGAAATTGAAGCAATCGAAAAGGCTGCGGGCAATGATTGATGGCTTGATCTTAGTCTAACAGTGCTTTTGTAAGCCCCGAATAAGGGTCTTTCAGCCCGTTGATAACGGTGTAATGGTTTTCCGTACCATCAAGCTGGACGTTGATTTTAGCGTCATGCGATTGCCATGAGTTATGCAACAAGTGACTTTGCTTGATAAATTCAGGCCGCTCGGCACCACCCACCCAGCAGGTTATGTTCGTTCCGGCTACAGGTGTGTCCAGATATGGGCTTTCGGATATTGCTTCGGCTTTTGTTAGATTTAGCGTTTCATTCAGCTTGGTTTTACACAGGTTTCGCAGATCGTGCAGGCCACTTATTGAAACGGTTTTTAAAATGCGCTTTTGCACTGCGGTGCTTAGGGGACTGCTTTTACAGACCATTCGCGCCGCTAGATGCCCCCCGGCAGAATGCCCCGCAATACGGATTGGCCCATCAACCTTATTGGCAGCATAGGAAACCGCCGTTGCAATTTCGGATGTCATCTGACTGATCCGTGCTTGCGGCGCCAAGGTATAGGATGGCAAGGCCACAGCCCATCCATGCGCCAGCGGCCCTGTCGCCAAATCTGAAAAATAACGGTGATCCAGCCGCAACCAATAACCGCCATGAATAAACACCACTAACCCTTTGGGCTTTGCCTCAGGGTAAAAAATATCCAGTTCCTGACGCGGCTTTTGGCCGTACGGTAAAGACAGTTCGGCTTTGACGCCACTGTTGCGAAACGCCTGCGCCCGTTCTTGCCATAGATCAAAATACCCCAATGCGTCCGGCACATAGTTGGCATTGTCAAAAGCATCATCCCAGTCGGTCATATTATTTACCCCGTAAATTGAAAAACTTAGATTGCGTTATAGCGCACAAAGACTAAGTTCGTTCAAGAAAAGTGTCTGATTTCACAAGGAGAGTTTGATGAACGTTATTTTTGTCCAGCTGCGCTGCAAGCCGGGGACGGCCTATGATGTTGCCGATGCGCTTTACGAGCGCGAAATTGTTTCGCAGTTATACTCGACAAGTGGCGAGTGGGACCTTCTGGCGCAAATCTATCCGCCAAAGGATGTGGATGTCGGCAAATGGGTCAACGACAATATTCTGGGTATTGAAGGCATTGACAGATCGCTTACAACGCTGACGTTCAAGGCGTTTTAGGGCTTCTTGTTCGGCGTGCGGCGTTTGGCATTTGCTGACCACAACCACGGCCCGACGGTTGCCAGCATAATCGCAAAACCAAGGGTCCATAACATCGCTGTTATTTCAAGACCTGACAGATTGCCGACCTTTATGTCAGGCATGGCGCTGCGGACTATCGCGGCTAGACCAATAAGCGAAGACGCCACGATAAGCTTTGGCCCGATTTGCAACGCGCGACCGGTATGGCCCAAAGTTGCACGCATGATGACAGATGTTGTCATCCCGCCGATCGCACCAATTCCCAGTAGGTGAAGCCCTGCGGTCTGTGCGCCCAAGCCCAATACGAACAGGCCCATGGGAATGAAACTGTAGGCCACATGCAACATCATAAGAAGCGGGGACCCTAATGTACGGCACCCTTGCCAGCGCAGTAAACGCGCTACATGCAAAGCCGATGCGATCATCAATAACCACCCTGTAAAAGACCCATTCGGGGAAATCACCCATGTGACCAAAGCACCGACGCCGGCCAATAAACAAACGCCGTCAAAGCGATTGAATGGAATGGGCAGCTTGCCCGGATTGAACTTAACCAGCCAGTTTCGGGTAAAACTTGGAATGATCCGTCCACCGATTAGGGTGATCAGGACAACCACGGCGGCAATACTTAAACGACGGCCGTATTCGGAAGAACCCTGCATTAAAATCTCGGTGTGATATAGGATATTTGCACTAAGCAACATCAACACCGGAAGTGCAACTTTCAGATTTCGCCAGTTGCGACCGGCAACAATCTCGATCACGATCATCAGGCAAACCGCTATTAGAAACGCACTGTCAATTGCCATTACCATAAGCGGAGGCCAATGCCCGCCAATGCCTGCCATTGCCAGACGTCCTGCAACCCACAAACAAATCAGTACGGCCAAAGGCCAGCCCCGAATTGGCATACGCCCCGTCCAGTTCGGAATGGCGGTAAATAAAAATCCGCATATTACAGCCGCCGTATAACCGAACAGCATTTCATGGATATGCCAGTCCATAGATGGAAATGGCCCGTTTAATGCAACAAGCCCCATATAGACAGAAACCCATAACGGAATCACGGTTGCTGCAAATATCAAGGCAAGCAGAAAGAACGGTCTGAAACCAAAACTAAGTAGGGTCGGCCCGGAATAAGCCTTACGTTTTTTGCGTTGCATAATGGGGTCCAATATAGCCTGCCATTCGAAATATGATCTTTTCATATGGAATTCTTTGCGCTGCATCAAATTTAACAACCAATAATCACGACTATGTTTATTTTTTCATCTTGTGTCTATTGACCTGATTGTGGATGTATAAATGACATCTGATATTCAATGGGGCCTTTTATGACACTTTCATCTCGGCGTGCTGCGGATTTTCTGGCTGAAAGGCTTTATCAGGCCGGTTGCCGCCATGCGTTTGGCATGCCAGGTGGCGAAGTCTTGACCGTTATCGACGCTCTGCGAAAGGCCGGCATAAAGTTTACACTGGTCAAGCATGAAAACAGTGCGGGCTTTATGGCCGAGGCGGTTTATCATCGTACCGGTGCGCCTGGTATCCTGGTTGCAACATTGGGGCCGGGTGCGATGAACGGGGTTAATTCCATTGCCAATGCACATCAGGACCGCGTGCCGTTAATCGTGCTGACAGGCTGCGTTGATGAAGATGAGGCGCTGACCTATACGCATCAGATTATGGATCATCGCGCCGCCTTTGCGCCGATCACAAAAGCAACTTTTCGCCTAACCGCTGACGGGGCCGATATTGTTGCGGATAAAGCGATCGGGATCGCGACCGAAGGGCGGCCCGGCCCTGTCCATATTGATATACCGATATCTGTAGCCGATACACAGGCCGTCCCGTCACAGCCGTGCAATCGCGCTACCGCAAGCAAGGTTGCCCCTGCGGACGGGCCTGATCTTGAACAGGCGCGGCGTTGGTTGTCAGCCGCAATTCGCCCGGTGATGATTGTGGGGCTGGATGCGATGAATGATAATGCGGGCGCCGATATTCAAGCGTTTTGCGAAAAGTTCAACATTCCCTTTATCACCACATATAAAGCCAAGGGGATTGTGCCTGAAACGCATTCGCTATGTCTGGGCGGGGCGGGGCTGTCCCCGCTTGCGGATAAAACCTTGGTTCCTTTTGTGAAGTCGGCTGATTTGATTATATGCGCCGGCTATGACCCGATTGAGATGCGCCCGGGATGGCGTGCATTATGGGATCCGGAAACAACAAATGTCATTGATATTATGGC
>DAOUQS010000360.1 GCA_030625465.1 Amylibacter sp.
TGGCAAGTATCCGCACGGCGGGTGATCTATATGGGATCAGTTGATTTCACGGTCGCTGTGGGGACAGGATTGTTGTCTGCGGCCGGTTATTTGAAGATTTCCGAAGCCGAGGTTTCGGCCCATCTTATGACAGCTTACCCGATGGTGATGTTCCCGATTTTCATTGTACCGGCTTTTATCATTCTACATATTCTGGCTTGGCGTGCGATTTCGAAAGCATAATAAAAAAGGCACCGCAGTGTATTTGCGGTGCCTTTTAAAATCTTGATGTAGCGCGGATTTAGTCCAGGTTGCGTTCGATCTCTTCTGTTGTGAAGATCTCGATTACATCTTTTTCGCGAATGTCTTCGTAGTTTTCAAACGCCATGCCACATTCCTGACCTGCGTGTGCTTCTTTCACTTCATCCTTGAAGCGCTTCAGGGTTTTCAGCTTGCCTTCGTGGATTACAACGTTGTCACGCAACAGACGCACACCTGCATCGCGGCGGGCAACGCCTTCGGTAACCTCACAACCGGCGATTTTGCCGGAACCTGTGATTTTAAAGACTTCCTTGATAGTGGCGTAACCGATGAATGTTTCTTTAATTTCGGCAGACAACAGACCGGAAGCGGCCGCTTTAACATCATCCATCAGATTATAGATGATTGAGTAATAGCGGATTTCCACGCCTTTTTGGTTGGCGCTGTTACGGGCCTGTGCGTTCGCGCGTACGTTAAAGCCAATGATCGGCGCGCCAGAGGCTTCGGCCAGTGTTACATCCGATTCAGTGATCGCGCCAACGCCTGCGTGCAAGACGCGCACGCGCACTTCGTCGTTGCCGACTTTTTCCATTGCTTGCACGATGGCTTCGGTTGAACCTTGAACATCGGCTTTGATCAGAATTGGCAGTTCAGACACTTCTTGGTCGGCTTTGGCTTTGGCCAGTAGCTGGTCAAGTGTGGTGCCTGCGCCAACGGCGGCTTTTTTGTCTTTTCTAACCTGACTACGGTAGTCGGCAATTTCACGGGCTTCCGCCTCGGAGGTGACAACGTTCAGAACGTCGCCGGCTTCCGGTGTGCCGTTCAGGCCCAGAACCTCGACAGGAACCGAAGGTCCCGCTTCTTTTACATGCTCGCCTTTGTCATTGATCAAGGCGCGTACGCGGCCCCATTGTTCACCGACAACAAAGATGTCTTTGTGGCGCAATGTACCGGCTTCGATCAGTACAGTTGCAACCGGGCCACGGCCTGTATCAAGCTTGGCTTCGATCACAGCGCCTTGGGCCGGACGATCAGGGTTGGCTTTCAGTTCCAGCAATTCGGATTGCAGTGCGATGGCTTCCAGCAATTTATCAAGACCCATACCGGTCATGGCAGAGATTTCGACGTCTTGCACTTCACCGGACATGGCTTCAACGACAACTTCGTGTTGCAATAATTCAGTGCGCACCCGTGTCGGATCTGCACCGTCAACGTCCATTTTGTTAATGGCGATGATCAAGGGAACGTCGGCGGCTTTTGCGTGGGCAATCGCTTCAATGGTTTGTGGCATGACGCCGTCATTGGCCGCGACAACCAAAACAACAATGTCCGTTATCTGTGCGCCACGTGCGCGCATGGATGTAAAGGCCGCGTGGCCCGGCGTATCCAGGAAGGACAAGACAGTGCCGTCATCGGTTGTAATCTGATATGCACCGATATGCTGGGTAATGCCGCCTGCTTCGCCTGAGACAACATTGGTTTTACGCAATTTGTCCAGAACAGAAGTTTTACCATGGTCAACGTGGCCCATGATGGTGATCACCGGCGCGCGTGGTTTCAGGTCTTTTTCATCATCTTCAATTGCTTGAATGGCATCTTCAACATCAGCATC
>DAOUQS010000245.1 GCA_030625465.1 Amylibacter sp.
CAAGCTGAAGCCTGCCACTTGGGATCAGGCATTTGCCGCGATTGCAAGCGCCGTGAAGGGCAAAAAAGTTGCAGCTATCGCGGGTGATCTGGCCTCGGTGGAAGCGATGTATGCGCTGAAAACACTGGTTTCCGGTCTTGGCGGCAAGGTTGAATGCCGTGTGGACGGTGCCAAACTGCCAAGCGGCAATCGCTCGGCCTATGTGGGTACGGCCACGATTGAAGATATTGATACGGCTGAAATGATCCAGCTGATCGGCACTAATCCGCGCCATGAAGCACCGGTTCTGAATGCGCGTCTGCGCAAGGCATGGTCACGCGGTGCTGATATTGCATTGGTCGGGCAGGCGGCTGATCTGACTTACGATTACGCCCATGTGGGCACCGATCGTGCAGCGCTTGAGAAATTGACCAAAGCGAAGGTTTCTGCGGCAACGAAAAAGGCGCCTAGCCTTGTAATCATTGGCCAAGGGGCCATTCAGGGCGCCGACGGCGAAGCAGTTCTGGCAGCGGCAATGCAACTGGCGGATAATGCGAATTCCAAACTGATGGTGCTGCACACGGCCGCATCGCGTGTGGGCGGCATGGACATCGGCTTTACCACTACGGGTGGCCTGAAAACCGCACTGAAAGACGCGCAAGTCGTGTTTAATCTGGGCGCAGATGAAGTTGAAATCGCTGATAATCCGTTTGTGATTTACCAAGGTAGCCACGGTGATCGCGGGGCGCACCGCGCCGATGTGATCCTGCCGGGGGCAACCTATACAGAAGAAAGCGGCATTTTCGTTAATACCGAAGGCCGTCCGCAAATGGCCGCACGTGCAGGCTTTGCACCGGGTGATGCGAAAGAAAACTGGGCGATCCTGCGGGCATTGTCTGCGGAACTGGGTCAGACCCTGCCGTATGACAGCCTTGCGCAACTGCGCAGTGCCTTGTTTGCGGAATTCCCGCATCTGGCTGCAATCGATGTGGTGCCAGAGAATGCGTGGAAAGCGGTCAAGCCGAAAGCCATTAAAGGCAAGGCGTTCAGCAATGCGGTTAGCGATTATTTCCTGACGAACCCGATCGCACGGGCCTCGCAAGTAATGGCGGAACTTTCAGCCAATGCAAAAGCGCGCAAATCCGCGCCAGTGGCGGCGGAGTAATGGATGTGATCCTAAGCCAGATGACATATGTATTTGCACTGCTGGCCACATTGGGCCTGTTGATTGCCTGTACGCCTACGGATCAGGATGTCAGTAAAGCCCCGAACGGGGTTATGGAATACCTTAATGTGGACACCCGCCTGATGAAGCCAGAGCTGGTTAATATGGTTGTCACCATGCGCAATCCGCGCACGCCAACAGATGTGCTGGCCTATGTGGAATGTGCAGCCGCACAATATACGCTGATCCGTGGTTTCGGATTTGCGGGCCGTATTCAGGTCAATGTCACCGAAGACAAGGGCATTTGGGCAGGCAACGCGATATACACACTTTCGAACGCGCACCCCGGTGGGCGACATACAATTGATGCTGAAGTGACGGTGGAAGATTGCACCGCACATAACATACCGATGGTCTAAGGATAAGACATGGCAGAATTTTTCTCATCTAACCTAGGGATTTTCCTGATCATAGTAGGGCAGTGTTTGCTGCTGACTGGATTTGTGATGATCAGCCTGCTGGTTCTGGTCTATGCCGACCGTAAAATATGGGCAGCGGTGCAAATGCGCCGTGGCCCGAATGTGGTGGGCCCCTGGGGCATCCTGCAAACCGTGGCCGATGCGGCGAAATACGTATTCAAAGAAATCGTTATCCCTGCGGGTGCCGATAAAACCGTGTTCCTGTTGGCCCCATTGGTGGGCTTTATCCTGTCGATCATTGCCTGGGCGGTGATCCCGTTCTCGGAAACACTGGTTCTGTCAAATCTGAACGTCGCGGTGCTTTATATATTCGCGGTTTCCTCATTAGAGGTTTATGGCGTGATCATGGGCGGCTGGGCTTCAAACTCGAAATATCCGTTTTTGGGTGCGCTGCGCTCTGCCGCGCAAATGATCTCATATGAGGTTTCCATCGGTTTCATCATTGTTGGCGTTATCCTGTCCACAGGGTCATTAAGTCTGGTGGATATTGTTATGGCGCAAAAAGGCGATTACGGCTTCCTTAACTGGTACTGGCTGCCGCATTTCCCGATGGTATTCTTGTTCTTCATCTCGGCACTGGCCGAAACCAACCGCCCGCCGTTTGACTTGCCTGAAGCAGAATCAGAGCTGGTGGCCGGTTATCAGGTTGAATATTCATCCACACCGTTCCTGCTGTACATGGCCGGTGAATATATCGCTATCTGGTTGATGTGTGCGCTGACCTCGATCCTGTTTTTCGGTGGCTGGTTGTCACCGGTTCCGGGCATTCCGGACAGCCCGTTGTGGCTGGTTGGCAAAATGTGCTTCTTCTTCTTCTTGTTCGCGATGGTGAAATCCATCGTGCCACGCTTCCGCTATGACCAGTTGATGCGCTTGGGCTGGAAAGTATTCCTGCCGATGTCGCTGGGCTGGATTGTTCTGGTGGCTTTCTTTGCACAGTACGGAACCTTCGGCGGCACATATGCACGCTGGGTTACGGGGGGTTAAATCATGGCGCACTCATTAAAACGTCGCATATCCTATTTTCTGCTGATGGATATATTCAACGGTTTCAGACTGGGTTTTAAGTATTTCTTCAAACCGAAGTACACGTTGAACTACCCGCATGAAAAAGGCCCGCTAAGCCCGCGCTTTCGTGGTGAACACGCGCTGCGCCGTTATGCAAACGGCGAAGAACGCTGCATTGCGTGCAAATTGTGCGAAGCGATCTGCCCGGCGCAAGCGATCACGATTGATGCGGAACCACGTGAAGACGGCAGTCGCCGCACCACGCGCTATGACATCGACATGACAAAATGCATCTACTGCGGTTTCTGCCAAGAAGCCTGCCCTGTGGATGCCATCGTAGAAGGCCCGAACTTTGAATATGCCACGGAAACCCGTGAAGAGCTGTTCTACGACAAAGATAAATTGCTGGCCAACGGCGAGAGATGGGAAGCGGAAATTGCCCGCAACCTGGAACTCGACGCGCCGTACAGATAGAAGGAACCGATACCCATGGACTTTACAGTCATAGCTTTTTATCTGTTTGCATTCACCGCAGT